>CAYNQF010000018.1:23331-33960 GCA_964399265.1 uncultured bacterium
GGTAGTCGTGGACCCAGATGAAATCGTCGCCGCGGCAGTTGTCCGCTATGACATCCGCGAACTTGTGGTTGACGCGCTGGTACGATTCCCAGTAGTCCGGGTCGAAGTTGCAGTGCGACTGCAGGTCGTGGAAGAGAGGCCAGATGACCTCGTTGGAGAATCCGCGGTAGTAGCTCCGCTCTTCCTCGCGCGTCAACGTGACCGGGACAAGCGAGTGACCCGTGTCGCCCGCGGACGCCTCGAGCGCCTCGACAACGCCCTCGGTCTCGGTCGTCCCCGGCCAACCTATCCAGAGCCCGCCGCGGTCCTTCAGGACCGGGGCGAGTGCGGTCACGAGGCCTCCGGAACCGCGCTCGACGTTCCACCCCCCGTCGTCGTTCCTCGTGAGGACGACCGGCAACCTGTTCGAGACGACCACCAGCCTGCCCGTCGCCGGCACGTTCGTTTCGCTCATGTCGTCGTTCTCCCGGCTCTCACGTCGAGCCACGCCTCGAGGAAGCGCTCGACCTCCTCCGGGTTGCGTAGCCTGCCGGTGGCCTCCGTTTCTTCCTCCGGTCCCCCCACCTTGATGCCGTAGCCGCGATCGCGGATCGCCCGGAATGCGTCCTCGTCCGTCAGGTCGTCGCCGATGTACACGCAGAACCCGTCGCGCGGCCTGTCTCTGAGCAGCGTGTGCAGGGCCGTGCCCTTGTCGATGTCTATGAGCCGCATCTCCACGCCGCCCTTGAACCTTCGGCACTCCAGATCGTACTCCGCGGCGTCGCCCGACCACGCGGCGCAGGCTTCGTCCTCCTCGCGCTTCGCGTCCTCGGGAGGTGTGCCTCTCGTGTGGAGGCCCACGCTCGCTATCTTGCGCTCGACGTGTCCCACCCTGGCTATGGCCCGGGCCTCCTTCTCCGCGCGGCGCAGCCGCTGCTGCTGCCGGTCGGAGGGGATGAGCGTATCGTACGTTCCGTCGGGATACCGGAACTCCGTGCCCTGACTCCCGCTTACCGGGATGCGCAGGTCACCGAGGAGGCTCAGGAGTTCCGCGACCGGACGCCCCGTCATGATCGCAAGGTATGTGTCGGTGTTGTCGCGTATTCGAAGGAGAGTGTCGACGACGCCGTCCACCGGGAACGCCGCCATCCTGTCTTTCTTGAACTCCGACAGCGTGCCGTCGTAGTCGAGCACGAGGCAGGGCCTCGAGGCCGTGCGGAGCTTCTCCCAGAAGTTGGGTATACCTGCGACGACGGGGCGCGCCGTCTCCTCTGCCGGCCGTCGCTCCGTCATCCCAGGTCTATCCTGTCGCTCTCCCCGTGCATGAGCGAGACCATGACCGTCAGGTACTCCCTCAGATGTCGGGTGAGCAGGAAGTTGTCCCTCACGAACTCGCGGGCCTTCTTGCCCATGCCTTCAAGAAGGTCTCTGTGGTGCAGAAGGTACCTGATGCGCAGCGCCGCGCCCTCGGGAGTGGCCACCAGGAAGCCGGTCTGGTGGTCGACCACCTGCAGGCGGATGCCGCCGACGTCGCCGCCGATGACCGGTTTGCCCTTCCACATCGCCTCGGCTACGGTCAGCCCGAATCCCTCCTTGGTCGACTTCTGCAGCACAACGTCAGCGATGCGCTGAAGCGCGTTGATCGTCCTGTGCGCGTCGGGCGGCAGGACGAGGACGTGGATGTCCGGGTCGTCTCCGGCCGCATCCTTGGTCTCCCGGAGGACGATATCTCCCTCGGGGTCGTCCGTCGCTCCGCCTCCGGCGAGGACGAGCTGCAGGCCGGGGCTGAACTTCCTGGCAAGCCTGTACGCCTCGATGACCCCCACCGGGTCTTTGAACCTGTCGTACCGCGACACCTGGACGATTAGGTCTCTCCTGGGGTCGAGCCCGAACTCGCCGCGGACCCTCTCCAGTTCCTCTTCTCCGAGCGCCACGTTCTTGTCGCTCAGAGGATCGATGCTGGGCGAGATGATGTACTGAGTGTTCGGCAGCTCCTGCGAGAACGCGGCCATCGAGAAGATGCTGGCGTCGTATCCGGCCACCTTGCCGCGAAGATACTTCCACACGGGACGGTACGGTCGGCTGACGTCGATGTGGCACCGCCAGAGCCACTTGCCACTACGCCCGGGCGTGAGTTCGAGGAGCGGCGCCGGCTGCGGGTCGTGAACGAAGACGATGTCGGCCGACTTCAGGACGTCGCGCAGCCTGGCGGCGTTCCGAGAGTTAACTTCCTCGTATTGGGCCAGCTGATCGTGAGTGATGCGCTCGGCATCGCCCTGGAGAGCGTTGTGCATCGACTTCGTCGTCTTGAAGAACCCGTTGTCGCCCTCTATGACCTCCCAGCTCACGTCAATGCCGAGTTCCTTCTTGAGCGGTATCAGCTTGGCCAGTATCTCGGCCACGCCGCCGCCGACGCGCGTCGAGTTCACGTGAACGACGCGCAGGCCGCGAAGGGGCTCGCTCAGCTGCTTCAGCTGGTCGACCACGTCCCATCCGGCGAGAGGCGCGTATCTGTCGAGAAGGCTCACGATGCGGCCTCCTCTCCGAGGTGGCGCTCGAACGCGTCCACGAGCACGGCGCGCGTCTCCGCCAGCGTCTTGAAGAACGGGTCGATCGTGTGAAGGCGCGTGCACAGACCCTCGTACCTGTCCGCGTTGATGTCGGTGAGCCAGGTCGAAAAGTCGTCGGATCCGTTCGGCGTGCGTCGCCGCGCGTCCACGAAGTGATAGAAGACGCTGCTCTTCGACATCGCCGCGACGGCTTCCGTCAGGCCGTCCGGCTCCTCGACGACGACCGGTGTGTCGAAGATCACGATCTGAGACCGTATGAAGTGGAATCTCCGCTCCCTCGGCGTCCACTCGATCGCGTCGGTCGAGTCGAGTTCCTCCTCGACCACGTCCAGGACCGCCGAGCGGAGCGACTCGAGGTCGGGGTGGTCCGTCGGGTCGATGACGCTCAGACGCTCGGCCAACGCCAGCCTGTGGAGCGAGTCGTGCGACCAGCGCGCGAAGTCGTTGTGATAGCTCGGGTCGTCGAACGTAGGACGCAGAAGCCCGCCCCAGAAGTGGTAATAGATGCTTGCCACGTCCACGCGGGCCAGTTCGTCGCTCAGCTCTTTCAGATTCTGCGCGTGATGCCCCGTCGCGATGGCCGCCAGCGCGCAATCCCTGACGGCGAACGGCCCCGCCGGTGAGTACTTCTCTGCCTTGCTTATCTCTGCCTCCCTGACTGAGTTCGTGCGCCGACTGACGGGCCGCCGCCTCGGCACGTCGGGCCCTCGCGCGTACGTCTGGTTAGGGTCCTGCGGGTCTCGCAGGTCGGAGATCCTACTGCCCTAGAACGTAGGCGAATATGAGCGGAGCGACGATCGACGCGTCCGAGTTGATCATAAACTTGGGCTCGTCCACGTCGAGCTTGTACCAGGTGATCTTCTCATTGGGGACCGCGCCCGAGTACGAGCCGTACGAGGTCGTGCTGTCGCTTATCTGTGCGAAGTACGCCCAGAAGGGCACGTCCTCCTTGCAGTCCTGAATGAGCATCGGCACGGTGCATATCGCGAAGTCGCCGGCTATGCCTCCGCCGATCTGGAAGAACCCAACGCGGGTTCCTTCCCTCGAACGCGCGAGATACCAGTCGGCGAGATGCTGGAGCTGCTCCGTGCCCCTCCGGATCGCGCCGTGGCCGGGAACCTCGCCCTTCATCACGCTCGCCGTGAAGATGTTCCCGAGCGTGGAGTCCTCCCAGCCGGGGGAGTAGACGGGGATGCCCTTCTCCCTGGCGGCGAGGAGCCACGAGTTCTCCCGCGGTATCGCGTAGTGCTTCTTGAGCGACTCGTCGTCGAGGATCGCATAGAGAAACTCGGCGGGAAAGAGGGGTTCTCCGGACTCAGCCGCCTGGGCCCACATGCTCTTCAGCCTGTCCTCGGTGTGGCGCATGACCGTCTCGGGGATGCACGTGTCGGTCACACGGTTGAGCCCCGCGTCGCGAAGCCTCCGCTCGTCCTCGGGCCTCAGGTCCTTGTACTCCGGGACCATTCGGTAGTCGTCGTGCGCGAAGAGGTTGAAGACGTCCTCTTCCAGGTTGGCGGCCGTGCACGATATCGCGTGCACCTTGTCGCGCCTGATCATCTCCGCGAGGGAGATGCCTATCTCACCCGTCGACATCGCTCCCGCCATCGCGAGGAACATCTGCCCGCCACCGTCCAGCAGCTCGCGCCACGCCTTAGCGGCGTCGAGGGTCTCGCGAGCATTGAAGTGAAGGAAGTTCTTCTCCATGAATTCGCCGATGGCTGGCATTCTACTCACCTCCGGTCCCTTGCAGTCCTCGCGCGGTCAGCATGTGGATCTCCCACAGGTCCCTTCGCCTCCAGCTGAGCAGCGGCAACATTGCCAGCATACCCGTTTTCCCGACGCTGCGCTCCAGGTAGTTGAGCTCCCGGAACTTCTCGGCCACCTCCTGGTCCATGGGAGGCCGGAACCCGGCCCGTCTCATGAGGAGGATGCCCTTCGCGCGCAGCGACAGCTCGGCCCTCAACCTCAGAATGCAGAACATGTCAGCGAGAACCGTCGGCGGGAAGCGGTCGCGAAGAGACGACAGGTACTGCCCCGTCCTGCTCTTAGCGAGCCCTCCGCGCTCCATGATCTCGAGAAGCTCGGCGTCGGTGTCGAACCCGACGCCCAACCATCGTCTCAGGTTCTCACTGCTCTCGCGGAACCAGGCCAACAGAACGGTCGGAACCACCACCACGCCCGCGCCCGCCGCTACGAACGGACGCGCCGAGACCCAGTTGTAGAACACATGCATGGCCACGGCCGTGGCAAAGCCCACCGCCAGGCCGATCCATCCGTCGACGCCGCGTTCCTCCGCGACCCGCATGGCGGCGATGCCGACGACGGCCGTCGAGCCGCCGTGCACGATCGCCGTGCCGAGACCGCGCACGAGCGAGAGCTGAACCGTCGTGTCGACCGCTGACAGGTAGAACAGGTTCTCCAACAGGGCGAAGCCCGCGCCCACCGCGAAACCGCATATGGCCGCGTCGACCGCGAACCCCACTCTCTTTGACACGACGAGGTACGCTACATAGGATGCCTTGAACGCCTCCTCCATCGCGGGCCCGACGAACGCACCGTACTGGTGGAGCGTCCACCCCGTCCACGCGAGCACGGAGCGCGCGACGACCAGCGAGAGGAGGGCCGCGACGGCTCCCGCAGACAGCGCGCCGACCACCGCCGACGGACGCACGAGCCGGTAGCTGTCGAGTGCGTACAACGCCGCGAGGAAGGCAATGACCGGGAGAAGGGAGATCGCCACGCTTGCGAGGGCGACCGTGTCTGGCGAGGAGGGCATTGCGGCTCCCGCGGCTGTCTGCGGACGGCATACGATCAGCACAGCCACGGGAGTCTATCACAGCCGGCGCGCGATATCCACGGGAGCGTGGTCAGGGAGCAGGCTCGAGCCGCCGGTCAAACGTGAGAGTGTCGCCCGAGTAGACGCGAATCGAAGCGGGAGCGACCGCACCCTCGAATGTGAGAACGACCGACACGTCTTCGTACGTCAGCAGCGACACGTCCAGACGTATCTCGTCGGGCGAGTACGACACGCTTCCGCTGCCTTCCGCCGCCGGAAGGTCGAGCTCAATATACCCCGGTGACTCCGAGAGCCCGCCGCCCCGCGGAGCCATCGTGCCCCTGACGTCTTCGGGCGAGACCCGCGTCGCTTCCCGGCCGGGCCCGGACACCACGACGAGCAGTATCGCTCCCACGGCCACGCCGGCGGCGAATGCGTATGCGAGTCTCGGTGTGAACGCCTCGCGCAGGGAGTCCGCGAGAGAGCGTCTTGCCGGACGGGAAGGCGTCGACACGCCCGGCGTTCCGGCGGCCTCCACGCGCGTGGTCGACTCGAGTATCCTGCGGCGCAGGGCGGGAGGGGGGTCGATCCCGCCCGCGCTCTCGAATCGCCTCCCCAGTTCGGCGAGGTCGTCGAAGTACCTGCGTGCCTCCTCGTCGGACCCGAGTGCCTCTCTGAGTTCGCGGCTTTCCTCGGCGGAGTTCTCTCCGTCGATCTCGCCGTTCATGAGTTCTCTCAGTCTTTCGTCGATCATCTCTCGTACCCTTGTCTGATCAGCACGTCCCTGAGTTCCTGTCTTGCGCTGAAGAGGCGCGACTTGACCGTCTTCTCAGGGATCCCCGCGATCTCGCTTATCTCGGAGTACGACAACTCGAGGAAGTACTTGAGCACGACCACAACCCTGTGGTCGATCTTGAGCCGCATGAGCGCGTGCTGTATCTGGTCGCTCGTCTCGTAGTGGGCGACATCCTGCGACGGAGACTCGCTGCTCGTGCCCAGCTCGTCCTCGACCGGCACCATCCGCCTCGCCCGTTTGACGTAGTTGATCGCCTCGTTGACGGCGATCCTGTAGAGCCAACTGAAGAGCTTGTACGACGGGTCGTACGTGTGCATCTTCCTGTAGGCCTTGACGAACACGGACTGGGTGATGTCGGCTGCATCGTCGGGGTCCCTGGCGATCCTGTAGGCGGCGTTGTACACGGTCCGTTCATACCGCTCCACGATCGCCTCGAAGGCGCCGTCGTCTCCGGCGGCCGCCTCGAGAGCCAGCTTCCTGTCCTCTTCATTGCTCAATACAGCGGACCCTGTGGGAAGTTGGAGGGTGGCCATGCTGTTACCGCTCTATCTCGAACACGGCGTCCAGCCCGGCCACGCGGAGCAGATCGGAGATGTGGTTCGAAGGATGTCTCAGTATCAGGCCGCTGCCGGCGTCGACAAGGCGCCTCTGGGCCTCGAGCAGCGCGGACAGCCCGGCGCTCGATATGTACTCGAGCCGGCTCAGGTCCACGACACACGACGGTCCGGCATGCGCCAGGGCCTCGCGAGCGCGTTCCGCGTGGGACGCATCCAGCCGGCCGAACAGCCTTATCGTTCCGTCGGCATCACGAATGAGGTCGAACATCTCGATTCTCCGTGTGGATCGTTGCTGTCACAGTCAGGGTGTGGTCCGCGTAGTCGTATTCGAGGCGGTCGGTCAGCGTGTTCACGATGCGCACTCCGAGTCCGCCGATCTTCCGCGTTCCCGTGGGCGACTCGGTCGGACGCTCCGGCACGGGTAGAGTGGGCGGCTCGGACCTCTTGAGCTCGATCTCTTCCATGTCGGGCTCTTCGACGCCGAAGTCGCGAAGCCTCAGTACGAGCGATCCGTCGCTGGAAGCGAGGTCGACCTCGATGTCGCCGTTCCCTCCACGGTCATGCCTCAGAAGGTTCGTGAACAGCTCCTCGGCGACGACGCGGACGACGAACGCGGAACGCTCACATAGGGAGGCCGCCGCCGCGAAGCCGCCCGCGAAGTCGATCACCTCGCCCGTGGAAGCCAGCGTTCTGGGGAACGTACGGGCAGTCTTCAGAGTCCCTCCCAGGCTCGCCGTGCATAACTCCGGCCCGCCGGCACGGGACGGTTCACGGAGCGCGTGGCGCGCGGCGGGCACTTCCCTCTATCTGTACATCGCCTTGATGACGCCCCATGACGATTGCTGCACCGGCGACATGTCGCTTCCGATTCTGAGCCACCGGAGGTACCAGCCCTTGTACTGGTTCGAGATGTCGGAGCCGAAGAAGAAGCCGACACGAATCTGTTCGCCCACGTAGTCCGAAAGGTCGAAGCAATCGCGCACGTACTGCGTGCAGTGGCCGGTGAAGACCTCTTCGCCCCCGACGCACTCCGCGACGTAGGTCTGGGAATCGAGGACGTCGTCGTATCCGTCATGCGGGTAGACAAGCTCCCACGTGGCCCCGCCGTCGGTCGACACCTTGACGTTGCCGCCATCGAAGCCGGTCTCGGTGTCGTAGTAGTGGCAGATCCCGAGGCAGGTGCAACCGGATGTGATGTCGAACGGACCGAAGACGAGCGCTTGGCCCTTCTGGTTCGGGTAGTCGAGACCCCCGTTGGTTCCCCACTGATTGTCGAAGGGGTCGCCGTTGCAGTCGGTGGACGGCGTGACCGTCATCGTGCCCCAGGTCCATGGAATGGGACCGCTCCCGCACGCGGCGACCGTGCCGCCTCCGCTCGAGGCAGCGAAGTTGCCCTCGTAGCAGATGTTCGCCGATGGACAGCAGGGGTCGGTCTCGGCTGGGCACTCGCCGATCGAGAGTGCGTCGAAACCTCCCTCAGCGCCGTCGATGCCCTCGTAGACGAGGCAGACTGAGATTGTCTCTCCGGCGCCGTAAGAGGAGAGGGCGACACAGTAGCGTTGCCACTGCCACGTGACCGCCCCATTGTTGTCGTCGTGGTAGTTCCATACATCCGAGCCGTCGATCGTCACCTTGATGTTGTAGTTCTGGTACGGGTCGACGGCCCAGTAGGGGCTCGCCATCGCGTAGAAGCACAGGCACTCGTCGCCGGGCTGTATCGTGTAGGTGAAGCAGAGGCTCTCGTCCTGCGGCCCGCTGTGAGCTTCGTCGTAAAGACAAGACGCGTAGTACGTTCCCTCGTAGGCATCTCCGGAACGCTGGAACCACGTGTCGTTCACGTTGGTCTGAACCAGGGTCCATCCGGGCGGCGGCACGCTCGTCTCGAATCCCTCAAAGAGCCCCCGTTCGGGCTCGTGAGTTCGGAACATCACATCGTGCGCGGCCCTGGACGGGTCCGCGGGCGCCGCGAGGGCCAGAGCCGGAGTGATGATGAGCAGGATGGCAGTCACGAGCAGTCTGTTCATGGGCCGGCCTCCGTTACTGAGTGGCATTCTCGAATATGGGGCCATGCTGAGTCCTGGCTCTGGGGACTCCATCGCGGGGCGTCGGCGCCCTGAGCCCGTTCGGCCGGTCTTCACTGAGCTGCGGACCGGCCACCGGACTCTAGCCCCGGTGAGAGCGCCAGTCAAGAGCCGCGCGGCGCGGGGACCGCAGGCCCGGTCGGTCCAAGCTCCCGCGGTCGCCCCGGATGCTGGGCCCGAGCGCGGTCCCGACCGGCGAGACGGGCCCCCAACGCCGTCTTGACAGCACCCCGGGCGCGTGGTAACTTTGATGGTGGACTGAGTTTAGACTCCCCAGTCAGCGCCCCCGACACGGCGGGGCCGAGGGCCCTACCGTGCTTTGACCCCCCTGCTGAGAGCGCATGGGTTTTTTGCGCCGGGCGAACGCTCGACCGCATCTAACAGAGTAAGAACCGGGTACCCCCAAGGAGGAGGATCATGAGCGCGAAGTGGACCTTCGCCCTGCTTGTGATCGTCGCGCTGAGCCTGATGCTGTTTGCCGGCTCTGCGGTGTCTCGTTCGGAGATGGCCCCCCGCGACGCAGGCACAGGAATGGGCTTCGTTACGCAAGACGACAGCGACGGTCCCGATGACTTCGAGCCGGGCGATGGCGCGTTCGGCGACGACGACAATTGGGACAAGCCGCTTCCCGGTGTTCACGGACCCGTGAACGCCGAGGCGCATGTGGTGGACGGGTGGACGGGTGACACTCCGGATGTGCGTTCCGATGACGGCCGCGGCGCGGTCGTCGTGTGGATCAGCCTTCTGTTCCGGAGCGTGGCGCTGTCGTTCAGCGTGCGGTGATCCAGTGCCGTTGGCAGGGTGAACGAGGACCTGACGAGTGGCAACCAGGGATTCCGACATCAACAGCGGGCGCGATGCCGCCCGCGAGCGTTCGGATAGAACGCCGCGGAAGGCCGATGCTCTGGCCGACATCCGGATGGGAGCGTTCTATCTGGAGTCGGACAGCTACGCCGAGGCGATAGAGAGCTTCGCACGCGCGGCGGAGGATCCGCTCCTCGAGCGGCTCGAAACCGCCGACCTTGCGCTTCTCTACTCCGGCATCGCTCGCGCATACATCGGCCTCGGTGAGCACGAGGAGGCCCGCCGCTGGGCGGAGGCCCTGGGTACTCTGGACACGGACGATGCGCTGCTTGTCGCGGAGTCCGACGTCATCACTGGTCGCATCGAGTCGCGAGCCGGTCGCTTCCGTGAAGCGCTGACTTCCGCGAGGCGCGCGTACGAGGTGCTTCGCGGCGGCGACGAGAGCGTCCTTCTTGCCGAGTCCAGCAAGATCATGGGCACCGCGCACGCGGAACTGGGCGACATCGCTTCAGCGAGAGACTGCTTCATGGATTCCCTCGTCACGTTCCGCAGGCTCGGCGACGAGGGCGGCGTAGCCGGCGCCTATAACAACCTCGGCATTCTCTCCAAGCGCTCGGGCGATCTCGGGGCGGCGGTCGAGTACTTCGAGAAGGCCCTCGATATCGATCGTGGGCTGGGACGCACGGCCGCCGTTGCACGAAGGCTCAACAACCTGGGCGTTGCTCTCTATAGGATGTCTCGGTGGGACGACGCCGAAGCGACTCTCCAGGAGTCGCTGGACACCTACACCTCGCTTGGAGCGGCAAGAGACGTCGTCTCAGTTCAGTGCGCACTCGGCAGCGTACACCGGGCGAAGCGTGACTGGGAGAGAGCGAGGTATTACCTCACGAGGGCCCTTGAGTCCAGCCGCGAGGCCGGCTACAGGCGCTCGGAGGCTTTGGCCCTCGAGTTCCTCGGGGAACTGGAGTCTGACAGACAGCACTACGAGGAGGCGCTGGAGCTGCTCGACGGGGCGCTGGCCTGCGCCTACCAGCTGTCGGCGAGCACCGATGCCGTGAGCGAGGTC
>CAYNQF010000019.1:0-32506 GCA_964399265.1 uncultured bacterium
CGGATGTCCGCGAGCTGGGCGTCGTCGGTCACGATCGTGACGCCGACGCCGGGCTTGGCGTACATGACGTCGAGCCCCGGCGTTTCCATGAACTCCCGGAACTCCTTCATGGAACCGAACTCAACTCTGGCCTTGATGTACTGCTGCTGCGGATCGTCGGCCGCCGCGGAACCGGCGAAGGCGGCAAGCACCAGGGCAGCCAGGAGGATGGAAACGAGGCGCGTCATTGGAGACTCCCTCCGCATATGAGGCTCGAATCGGACACGGAGGCGGACGCGACCGCCTCTACGCCCGGAATAGGGACTCTGAATGCACCTAACATCTTATCATAGCACAAATTACGGAGTGAATCAATGTTCACACCGGGAGCGTCCGGTGCAAGGGGGTAGGACTGCCCCCTTGTGCCGCTACGAACGCGGGGCGACGCTTCCGAGCATGAGTGCGGTGCCGTCCGGTACGGCGCTCCACTCGACGTCGAGCCCGGCGACGATTTCGGAGGAGACGACGTCCAGGCCGTCTCCCCTCCCCCTCCAGAGTGTGTAGTAGCGGGGGGACGGGCTGTCAGGCGCCATCCGTGTGCACGCCGTCACGGTGTCGCCGACGACGAGGAGGCAGTTGATGCAGGTGAAGTCGCGCAGAGGAGCGAGCGCTGCGGCCATGGAGGCGGCTCGTCTCTCGGGATCGAGCCTCGTGAGAACGTGCAGGAACAAACGCTCGGAGTCGACCTCTCCCCGCGGTGAGAGGTCCTCGTCCCAACTGAGCTGGGACAGGTCTCTCACCTCACCGTTGTGACAGAAGGCGTACTCCAGTCCCTTCCACGCGGCCCTGAACGGGTGCGTGTTCCTGAGCGCGATCGTGTCTCGCTGTCTCGTCCTGCGCGCGTGCAGGAGTAGAAGGTTCACCGGCTCTGACAGATCCATGAGTTCATCGCCCAGGCGCTCGAGTTCACCGGATTCGAAGCACGGCGCCGTGCTGCGCCGGGTGACGAGTCCGTCGCGGCCGGGAAAGGCGGCTCCCCAGCCGCAGTCGTGAACGATCTCCGTACCGAGCGACCTGTGCTCATGGTCGTAGGCGGGGTTGTCGTTCAGGGCCATCACGCGGATGGCCGTGAGCATCGGCTCGATGTCGAAGCGGCCGACGGCCGCGATCATTCTGCACATGTCTCCCACGGCTCCTCAGAACACGCCCGCGTCGGCCAACCAGACACACGATCGCCTGCCACCCCTGCTCAAGACTATAGACGCCAGGCGAGCCGCCGGTCAATCCGGACTCGGTTGAGCCGCCACTCATCTCGTTGACATCCTGCGTCATCGCCTTCTATACTTGCGCTTGCCTCAAAGCATCGGTGGTTCCGGAAGTGTTGCGGAACCTGAGTCAGGACACCGCCTGACGAGTCTTTGCGTGTGGACGCGCGAGCGGGCGCGCCCGGCGCGGGGGGAGAACAGAAGTGAACACAAGATGCGAGATATTCCTGACGAAGGGCCGAGGGAAGCACAAGGAGCGCCTCGCCAGCTTCGAGATGGCCCTGCGTGACGCCGGCCTCGCGACCTTCAACCTCGTGCGGGTCTCAAGCATTCTGCCGCCCGGAGCGAGAATGGTCACGCGCGCTTCCGGGCTCTCCGAGCTCACAGCCGGTCAGATCGTCTTCGCGGTGATGTCCGACAACACGACGAACGAGCCGCACCGTCTCGTGGCAGCGTCGGTCGGAATAGCGAAACCGAGAGACCCGGAGAGGTACGGCTACCTCTCGGAGCATCACAGCTTCGGCCAGCGCGAGAAGGTCGCCGGCGACTACGCCGAGGACCTCGCGGCCGAGATGCTCGCGACGACGCTCGGCGTCCCCTTCGACCCCGACGCGAGCTACGACCAGCGCAAGGAGATCTGGCGTATCAGCGACGAGATCGTCAGGACGAGCAGCATCACGCAGACAGCGGTCGGGGACAAGAGCGGCTTGTGGACGACGGTGGTGGCCGCGGCTGTCTTCGCGGTTCCGCCTCTGCCGCTGCATCTCTAGCCCACGAGATCCCTCGAAACACCTAATTGCGGAAATAGCCTCGGAGCTCCGCTCCGAGGCGCCGCAGCAGGAGGCTCGGTCACATGACGGCCCCTCCGCACGACGGTGGCGCGTTTCTGAGATTGCCCCCGGAGATGTCCGACGCCGCGACCTCAAGGGTGATGGTACTGCCCATACCCTACGAGGCGTCTACAAGCTATCTCGCGGGCACCGAGCGCGGGCCCGCGGCCATCATCGAGGCCTCAGAGCAGGTCGAGTGGTACGACGAATCGCGGTGCGACGAACCTTGCCGCGAGGGCATACACACGCTCCCGGCCATAGACTGTGAGGGAACGCCGCCCGAGGTGATCTCGCGCATTCGTGACGAGGTAGCACGGCACGCCTCCGCCGGGCGGTTCGTGCTGTCGCTCGGCGGCGAGCACACGGTGACCGTGGGATGCGTCGAGGGCGCGGCTCAGTCGGGGCCTCTGACGGTCGTGCAGATCGACGCTCACGCCGACCTCAGGGACGAGTACCACGGCTCGAAGTGGAGCCACGGCTGCGTCATGAGACGCCTGTCCGACAGGTTCCAGATCGTGCAGATAGGCATACGCTCGATGTCTGCCGGGGAGGCGGAGTACGCGGACGGGACGGACGGCATCATGTGCATACAAGGAAGGCACGTCGCGGCCGCGCGTCGGGAGAAGGACGGGAGCACGGCCTGGATAGACAAGGCGATACAGTCGATAGGAACAGAGCGCGTCTATCTCACGATAGACCTTGACGGACTCGACCCCTCGGTGATACCGGCCGTTGGCACTCCCGAGCCCGGAGGCCTGCTGTGGCACGAGACGCTCGCGTTCGTGAGGACGCTGTTCGAATCGAGGAAGGTCGTTGCGGCCGACATCGTCGAACTGTGCCCGCTCGCGGGGTCCATCTGGTCCGACTTCGCGTCGGCAAGACTGGCCTACAAGGTGGCCGGCCACGCCATCAGGGTAGCGATGGAGCAGGACGGTTAGGCAAGGATCTCCGCGAACAGCGCCACCACGTTCCTGAGAATGAGGCCGCCGTCGTGAGACAGCGGCCTCGGCACGTCCAGCGCCGCCCACGCCTCGTCCACATCGAACACGTCGTCGTCGTAGCAGGGGTGGAACTGGACGCCGTAGACAGGAACGACCTCGTGTCTCATGGCCTGCACGGGGCAGTACGAGGACGTCGCGGCCACCACGAAGCCGTCGGGAACGCTCGACACGTGGTCGGAGTGCTGCTCCGGCACGACGGCGGTCTCTCCCACACCCTCGAACAGCCTGTCGGCGACGGTCGCCCGTACCTCGAACAACCCGATGCGCTTCTCGAACGTGCCTATCTTCGCCCCGAACGCCTTCGCCAGCAGCTGGTGACCGAAGCAGACCGCGAGCGTCGGCACGCCGGCCTCGACCGCCCGCCTGAGCACCTCTTCTTCCTCGAGCATCCACGGAAGCTCGGAGAGAACGGACCGGTCGCTCCCCGAGAGAACGAGCGCGTCCGCGCCCACGCGACGAATCCAACTCGACCCGCCGCCGAAGCCGTCAACGGGGCTCACGAGTTCGGTATCGAACCGCGCTCCGAAGTGGCGAGCGAGGCTCTCCGCCCCATACGACGAGTCAGGCTCGTCGTTGCTGACGACGACGGTTCTCGGTAGTCTCGACACTCAGCCTGCCTCCGATCTCGGCCGCCCTGTCCCACGAGCCAAGTCGCCTGACGAGGAAGCGCGCCGGAGGGAACGCGACCGCCGTCTTCATTCCCCTTGGTCCGAGCGAGTACGCGAGGTTGCCCGCCCTCCGCAGTGTGTTCATCCGAGGGGCGATCTCGGTGCGGACCCTGGAGCCGTAGATCGCGGCAGCGTCGACGCCCGCCCGTAGCGCTTCAGCGACTGAATCCGCGGCGGCTCGCCCGCTCTCCATTGCGAAGGATATGCCCTCCCCGGTCACAGGGTCCGCAAGCCCCGCCGAGTCTCCCGCGAACAGCACGTGGCTTCCCGGCGACCGAGCGCCGCCGACATGGGAGGGCGCACGCGCCGCGAACCTCGGGCTCGCCGACACAGGGATCGGGGCCGCGAACGGACCCCGTGTGTCCCACCCGGGAACGCGCGATTCGACAAAGCGTCGCAGGTCCCGAAGCAGCCACTTGCCAAGCGGCAGCTGGGAGTAGACGCCGACGTTGAGATGGTCGCGCTTGGGGAATATCCAACCGTAGCCGCGCCGCGTAACGGTCGGGTCGAAGACCACCGTGCCGAGATGAGGCTCCAGGTCCTCGAGGGAACGCGGGAACGCCCTCACGTACGCTGCCCCGCAGAGCCTCTGCCTGACCTCCCCCGACAGGCGGGCCACCGTGCTGAGCGGTCCATCGGCCCCGACCACGTACCTGCACTCGATGGTCCGGCCGCCGGCTCCGACGGAGACCGTGTCCTCTCCCGGGCTCAGTCCGCTCACCGCCGCGCCGAACAGGATCTGCGCCCCGGCCTCTTCCGCCCTGTGCGCGAGGCGGGTGTCCAACTCACGCCGCGTCGAGGTGGTCACGAGCGGACCCGCCGCCTCCCAGACGAGTGCGGTCCTTCCGATCTCGATCCTGAGGCGGCTCGACCTGTCGTGCGCGACCAGGTCGACGTCGGCGCCCAGCAGTCTCAGCGCGCCCTCGGTGAGACCGCAGGCGCACGGTTTCGACCTGGGGAACTTCGCTCTCTCGAGCACGAGAACCGAGAGGCCCAGTTCGGCGGCGCGGCCGGCGCAGCTCGCGCCGGCCGGCCCGCAACCAACAACCATGAGATCGAGCGGTTCGCTCATCGCGCTTGGGAAGACCCTTCTCTACTTCATGTCGATCCGGCCGAACGTCCGCGGATCGTAGTCGATGGGAACCTGCCAGTCGGCCGAGCCCCACGTCCTTGCCTGCTTCCTGCGGAAATTGAGGCCCCAGAAGCTCGTGCGATCTTCCTGTAGCTCGGAGCGACCTCCGCTCAGCGTCTTGAAACCGGGCATGGAGCCTTCGTCCCCCGAATAGCCGAGCGTCTCGTACGGAATGACCACTTCGGCGGTCCATCTGTCGGGGCCGCGACTGGTGGCGATCCGATAGTCCCCGTTCCACTCCGGATGGACGGTGTACCACATAGACTGATCGAAGGTGATCTTCTGGTCGAACACGACTCCGTCCGGGTTCACGTACAGCTGGTAGACGACCATCTCGTCGGGGTCCGGCTGCAGGAAGAAGCCGACGCAGTCGTCCATGTAGACGGCGCCGTCGCGCTCCTTCGCGTCAGCCTTCACCTCGTCCATCTTGCTGTCGTAGCAGACCGCTGTGACAATGAGATCGCCGGAATCGTGCGCGAATACGAACTCGGTCTCGCCGTCGACCGGCGCGTATCCCTGACCGGCGTAGAGCTCGCTGACCACGGCCCCGTCGTCCATGAGATCGGTGTCGGGCACGCCGTCCATCGTGGGCTCGCCGGCGACGTGCGGCGCCTCGATCTTCCTCAGTATCCTCGCAGATCTCTCGACCTCGAGCAGCCTGCCGTCTGCAAGAGGATAGCTGAGCATGACGTCCGGGGCCGGATAGATCCCTCCGGTTCTGGAGGCCGTGAAGCCGACGTCGGCGGCGGCGCCGGGCGGAACGCTGAAGGGCTCCGATTGCGGCTCGATGCGCCACTGCTCCGGCACGCTCCACACTGCCTCGCCGTTGAGCGGCTCATCGGTAGCGTTCTGAATGGTGACCTGGATGTCGGACGAAGCGGCCCCATCGTCGGTCACGGTCAGCGGGCTGACCTTGATCAGGTCGTTCTCGATGTGATCGATCTCCTCCAGCAATCCCACGGTAACCAGATCCCGCGGGTATGCATTCCCCTCCAGGTCGTGGATGGTCAGAGTGAATCCGCTCTCGTCAACGTCAACGATCGCGTACTGGAAGAACTCGCCGCGGAGTTCAGGCTGAAGGCCGTTCCCGACGAGCTCGCCACCGGAACTGCCGATCGCGTTGTACTGAATGCCCCCGAAGTCACCGCAGAAATAGCGGTGATAGTGGCCGCAGAAGACGGCGTCAACGTCGTTGTTGACGAGGAACTCGTGCAGGTTGTCCGGCTCCCCGCGACGCAAAGTCTGGTCCCACAACGGCTTATGGTAGAAGACGAAGATGTTCTGAGCACCGGACGCGGCAAGGTCTCGAGCAACCCACGCCATCTGCCTGATGCCCATTGACGCCCAGGATTCGATGCGGCTGTTGTCCAGGACCACGAAGTGGCTGTTGGCGTAATCGAAGGAATAGAAGGGCTTCCTCCCCGTTCTGTCGACGTAGATCTCCTCGGAACGGGCGTCCCACATGTCGTGATTGCCGGGCGTCATGTAGACCGGCGCGTCGAACTGGCGCAGCATCGCGAGGACGGTGTCCCACTCGGCCTCGACGAGTTCGTAGTCCTCGCCGTATCCCTCGATGTGGTCGCCGACCGTCACCACGAAGTCCGGATTCTCCGCGTTGATCGCCTCGATGACCTTCGGCCATATTCCCTCGACATGTCCGCCGGTGCGATCGGACAGAATGGCGAAGCGGAACGGGACGATCCCCTCCGCCGCGGCGAGGCTCGTAAGCGCGAGCACGGCCAGCACGACGAACAGCACAAGTCTCCTGTTCACAATCTGCCTCCCTGTAAACTCGAACTGCAAGCGCCGTCACGCGCACGACGTTGACACCCGCGCCCGAACAACATCATTGAGATGCTAGCGAGGCTTGGCTCGCGTGTCAACCTGGCGCGGATGACCGGCCGCGGCTTTGTCGCATCCACATGTTGACGGACAAGGGAAGATTCTGTTTGACTCTTCAAAGGCCGTTGCTACCATACTTGCTTGCACATCTGCTCACGCAGGCTGCCGATGTCCCCCGGAGGATCACCGACGTGCGTACGTGTCCCGACTGCGAGTGCCAGTTCGACGATTCAACGGAGATCTGTCCTCACTGCGACGTTCCACTCGTCGCCGACGCGGAGACAGAGAGCGCTCCCGAGGACAATGTCGACGACGATCTTCCCGTCGAGGGTCTGATCGTCATCGAGACGACCTCCGATGACGCCCGCGTCGGCCAGGTGCGGGAGCTGCTCGAGGAGAGCGGCATCCCGTGCTTCCTGAGCGACGAGCTGTTCCCGATGCGCGAGCGCCGAGAGGAAACGAAGGTCTTCATCCCGAAGGAGATGGCGGGCGACGCCCGCAAGCTGATGCGTGAGCTGGTGACCTGAGGAAGCTCGCAGGACGATGGTGACGATCGAGGCGCGGCCGTCAAGCCGCGCCTCTCTCTTGCTGGACACCTAGCGCTTGTAGCCTATCTTCCTCAGGAACTCGCGGCGCGTCCTCGCGTCGTTCTCCGTCTCCACGCCGGCCGGGCTGGAGCCGTCGATCACACCAAGAATGCCCTTGCCGCCGGGGGTATCTGCCACGACCACCTCGACGGGATTCGCCGTTGCGCAGAAGATGCGGCAGACCTCTTGGCATCCCTTCACCGCGTTCAGGACGTTCAAGGGGTAGGCGTCGAGCATGACGATCACGAAGCTGTGCCCCGCCGCCACGCTCTGCGCGATCCCCGTGGCCGCCTCGATGAGGAGTTCGTCGTTGCCGTCCCTCCGGATGAGACACGGGCCGGACGCCTCGCAGAAGGCGATCCCGAACCTGGCCCCGGGAACCGACGTGACCATGATCTCGTACAGGTCCTCGGTCGTCTTGATGAAGTGGCTCTGTCCCAGAATGATGTTGGCGCCCTCGGGGAATGAGAGCGGCACGGTGCGCACATCCATTCTCGCCTCCTCTCTCCTGCCTGGAGCGATGCTATCAGAACACCTGGGACGTTGCCACGCCACAGATTGAGCGCTACACTCTGGCGCGGTCGAGCGAACGGAAAGGCGGGGGCGACGTGCGCATCCTCTACATCTCAGAGGTCCAGTGGCTCTCTCAGATCTCTCGGAAACATCTCATCGTCCGGCGTTTCCCGGACGACTGGGAGGTGCTCTTCGTCTCGCCCATGAACACCGCGCCCGGCGAGAACAGCCCGAGGATCGCGACCGACGCCTCGCGACCCAACGTCAGATACGTCTCCCTGCCGCTTCCCAAGCCCGACTCCGGTCTGGCGCCGGTCAGGGCATTGACGCCGCTCCTGGCGGCCACGGGGGCGCGGCGCCTCTCCTCCCTCGCGCGATCGTTCCGTCCGGACGTCGTCGTCTGCTCGTACCTGTGGGGCGCTCCGGCCGTGTCCGCCATAAGGGCAATGGGCGTGCCCGTGGTCTACGACCTGAACGACCTGCATCCGTCGTTCTATCCTCGAAGGCGCGAGGAAGCGGACGCAATGTTCGCCACGCTCGTGCGGGAAGCGGACGAGGTCGTCTGTTCGTCGACGCGCCTAAGGGAGGTCGCGGGCCGCGGCGTCGTGATCGGCAACGGGGTCGATCTCGACACGTTTGCGGGAAGAGACGTGAGGCCGCTGCCGGGGGTCGTGGCGCGGAGTCCACTCGCCGACTGCGACGAGCGCGCGGCGTACGTAGGGTCGGTCGACGAGCGCATCGACTTCGGTGTCCTGGAAGCCGTCGGTGAACGCCTCTCCTCTCGTCCCGGCCGGGCCGGCCTGATGGTCGTCGGGCGCATCTTCGATCCCGTCGCCGACCGGGTGCAGAGTCTGCAGGAGCGGCTGGGCGAACGCGTCCTCTTCACCGGAAGAGCCCCGTACGAGGCGCTGCCCGACTTCCTGTCGAACGCATCGGTCGGGATAGCGCCGTTTGTGCTGTCGGACAGAACGCGCGCGATCAACCCCAACAAGCTCTACATGTACGCGGCCATGGACATGAACGTGGTCTCGACGCCTTTCTCGCCGGAGATCGAGAGCCTGAGCGAGCTCATCTACGTCGCAAGCGGGCCCGACGCGTTCGCAGCCGCCGTAGAAGAAGCGCTCGGCGACGAAGATCGCCGCCGAGCCGTTCGTGATCGCATCGCTGTGCCCAACGGGTGGGACGAGAAGGCCGGGGAGTTCGAGCGCGTTCTCCTGAACCTCGTCCGGGGCTGAGCGGCCACGCCGGGTCGGGCACCGCTTCCACCTCATCGCGCCGGCCGGGGATCCCATCTCCCGCCGCGCCCGGCTCTGCTACTCCGCCTCCTCCGGCTGCTCGACCTCCACGTCGTCCGGCCCACCGATCTTCACGCGATCGCCCGGCAGGTCCCACTTCGGCAGGTCGGGAGCGACCCCCTCGGTCGGCTGCCAGCAATCGCCGCAGTCGGACCATGGCACCAGGTAGAACGAGAGCGTCTCCACCGGATACCAGTAGTCGAGCGAGAGTTCGAACCACTCCGTGTAGTACCCGGCGGCGTAGACCTTGACGCCGAAGTCCCTCTCCCGGGAACCTCCGTCATCATAGAGGTAGCCGCCCTGAAGAGCCGTGTATCCGCCCGAGTTCACCTGCCACGTCCCCATGTAGTCCCAGTCCCACCATGACTTCTGGTACAGCTCAACGGCGGCCCAGGAGATGGAGGCGTAAGTGTAGTAGTCGTAAACGTGAACGTGTATGACCGACATTCTTGGTGCGCTGGGATAGTGGTCGTCCCACCAGACAGGCACCACGATGCACCCACTCAGGACCGCGGCACCGATGACGATGAGGGCCGTGAGCGCCGCAACTCTAGCATTCGGTCTCATGAGCATCGACCTCCGGTTCTGTCGCACGTCCGGCTCATACAGCCCGGACAGGGCGCGACGCGTGTCCGCGCACGCTTCATTCGTCTACGACCCTGACCTCGAACTCGATCCAATCGATACTGGGAAGCTGCCACGGCTTCGTCGTGCTCAGCCTGAAATCCTCGACCCGTATCTCGACTGCGACGTCTCCGGTGTACGCCGAGTAGACACGGTCTCCGACGGGCCTCTCTCCGTGCTTGCCCTCCACGTCCATTCTGAAGAGGGTCTCGCTGCCCCAACCGTCCTCCCAGACGATGCGGCCGACGATCTCCGTGGGGTGTCCCCTGCGGCTCTCGGTGCACTCGACGTTGACGACGAGTGGGCTGCGGCGGCCGTCGATGTTGCGATAGTACGAGTCGGAGCAGTCGGCCATTCTGAAGGCGTCGCGGAAGATGAGGCCTTGCTGCCCTCCATACCATGGAGCCGGCGCGTCGGGAGGATTGACGTAGTCGTCGCGCCACCCGCTGCCGTGACTGCTCCACGGGTAGGCGGAGTCCACATAGAACGTTACCGAATCGCACGCCCAGCGGTCCGTTCTGCCGCGCCAGGCGTCGGGAACCGGCCAGAACCGGTCAGGTCCCACCACGACCCTGCCGCGCCGTCCCGGCGGGAAGCCTCTGCCGGGACGGCCGACGACGACTCTCCCTCCGTTTGACGGGTAAGGGGGGAGCCAGTACCCGCCGCCCGACACGCTGGGCCAGGGAGCGCTGTGTGCGCACGCATACAGCGTCTCTTCGCCCCCCGACCCAGCGATCCTGAGAGAGTAATTCCGGCTCTCTGGTATCCGGTACGTCCTGTCCGGATACACGAAGTTTGAGCCGGACCACCTATTCGGGAACAGCATTTCGACGCTCCCGTCGGGAGCGTAGTCGACTATCGTCACGTAGCACGGTCTGTCGACGCGGAAGTAGACGCCGAGGACGTCGCCCGGCTGGTACACGGACCAGTCGCCCCTGTCGACCCAGACATCGACGCGGGGCCCACCGTCGTGCCAGCCGGGATTCCAGTCGCCCCATCCGTTCCACGGACGGTCCGGCTCGACGATGACGCGGTCCGAACGGCCGTCGCCGCCCACCCGCTCGGGGACCGCAGACGTGCTCCTGTCCTCCTGGACGGTCGCCGCATCGGTGGCACTCGCCGCGAAGGCGATGACCACCAGTGTCGCGAACAGAATCGACCACAGGAGTTCAGAACGTGATCTGGAAAGCAAGAGCTCTCGTGTCACAAGAGTCACTCCTTTCTGTTCCGCCGCCCGCCTCCGCCTGGTCAACAGGTTCCATTTGCTCGTGGCGGCTTAGACGGCCGCGGCCCCCGGCTATTCAACCGGGGGCCGCGGAGCGGGCAGTCTTCGTGTGTTGAGATCGCGGCGGGCTTGACGCGGGGCCGCGTCTACTGACGGGCCGACAGCGCCAGGATGAGAATGCCGTCACTTACCGGAGGACCGCCGAGAAGCACCACGCCGCCGTTCTCGAGACGGATCCTCGTGCGAAGGACGATCTCCCTGCGCATCGCGCGCGCGTCGTGGCCTCCCTCGTCGGACGTCTGCACGTCCCTGAACAGCGTGACCAGCATCTCCACCCTGCCCCGCCCCTCCGGGTCGAACCGCTCGGGCTCGACCTCAAGGGAGAAACGCTCAGGAAGCTGGAAGAGACAGGTCGTGCCGAACCTGGCGTCCGACCGCGAGGAGCCATCGTAGGAGTACTTCTTGTAAGCGAAGAGCGACTCGAGCTTCTTGCCGAGGGGCGCGAGCTTCGGGTCGATGATGGGCGTGGGGGCCTTGAGCTCCGCCTTGGAGATCTCCATCGACGCGACGATCGAGGTTATCTCTATTGAGACACCCGTCGACGCCCACACAGACACCGGCCCGGCCAGGACCGCCGCCAGAACCACGATGGGGACAACAGCTATGGCAGTCAGCTTCATTCGGTTCTCCAGGACGAACTCACGCCGGCCCTCACGGGCGACGTCACTCCGTGGCGGCCGCGTCCGCGGCTGGACCGATCTCTGCGTCATCGGAGAACACCCAGATGACGGTCATCTCGGGGTCCTCCGAGGTGAAGCACATCGGCGTATAGCCGGCAGCGTAGCTCTCTATGCTGTCGACCATGCACTCGTTGCCGCCGCCCGACCTGAGGAAGACCTGACCCGCCGGTCCCAGAAAGACGGCGGCCAGCGCCACCACGGCACACGCACCCGCCACTGCCACGATCTTCCTTCGGTCGGCGCCGAACACCAGCTCACCGAGACCGCGCGGTCTGGCCGAGAGCGCCTCGCGATCCACCCGGTCTAGAGACCTCGTGAGTTCGCTGCGAAAGACCTTCCACCTGGCCTCCGACACCGTCGGCGGCGACGCCTGCTTGAGGACGCGGGTCGTCATGATAATCGAGTCTAGCTCACGGGCACAGCTCCCGCAAGCTTCGACGTGTCGCGCGACCCTCCGCCGCATTCGGGGACCAAGCTCTCCGTCCGCGTAGGCCGTCAGGTATCGACTCATGCTGCAATCGTTAGCCATTACTGCTCGTCTCCCCCTCCGGCGGTCAGCGATCCGCCGCCTTCGACGTACGGCTTGAGCATCTTCTGAAGCTTCTTCCTCGCGTAGTGGAGCCGGGACATCACGGTGCCTATCGAGCACCCCACGACGTCCGCTATCTCCTTGTACGACATGCCTTCTATCTCATAGAGGACGAACACCGACTTGTGATATTCGGGAAGGGAGTCGATCGCCTCCTGTATCTTCTCCCCCAGCTCGCCCGTCAGCGCTCTCTTGTCGGGCGCCGCTATCCCGCTCGTCATCATCGGCTCCGAGTCGGCGAACTCGGCCACTTCCTCGGGAACCGTGTTGGGCTCGACCGACCGCGACCTTCTGCGCGTGTAGTCGATGCAGGTGTTCATCGTCACGCGGTACAGCCACGTCGAGAAGCTGGAGCGGCCGCGGAAGCTCTTGATGCCGCGATACGCCCTGATGAACGAGTCCTGCGCGAGGTCGAGTGCGAGATCTGGGTCGTGCACGAACCTATAGGCGACCGCGTAGACGATGTCCTTATACTTGTCGACCAGGAAGTCGAACGCCTCGCGGTCGCCTGCCTGGGCCGCCCGGATCTTCTCTCTGTCGATCTCTCTGGGGTCGCGCTCAGGCATTCATCCTCGCCGCGTGCTTAGACGGCCCGCCTACAGCCGTATTCACGCCCCCTTGGGCCCCTGGAACGGGCACTCCAGGCCCATGGAGCAGGGCCTCCCGCTTCCCGGCGCACCGCCGGAATCCTGCGGAGACGGGCCTCCTTGAGCCCGTTCCGCCCATCAGTAGCGGATGTCCCCGAACTCGCTGAGCTTGTTCTTGACCAGGCTCTCGATCTCCGTCAGCCGCTCCTGGGTCCGGGCCTCGAACCGCATGACGATGACCGGTTGCGTGTTCGACGCCCTGACGAGCCCCCATCCGTCGCCGAACAGGATGCGCACGCCGTCCACGTCGATGACCTTGTAGTTCTTCTCGAAGTAGTCGACGGCGCGCTTCACGATCTCGAACTTGGTGGCGTCGTCCGCGACCCCCGCGCGGATCTCGGGAGTCGAGTAGTAGAGGGGTATGGTCGCAACGATCTTCGACAGCGGGGTCGAGCCACGCGAGATCATCTGAAGGATCCTGCATGAGGCGTAGATGGCGTCGTCGAACGGGTAGTAATCGTCTGCAAGGACCATGTGACCGCTCATCTCGCCGCCTATCGGCGCTTTGATCTCGACCATCTTCTTCTTGAGCAGAGAGTGTCCCGTCTTCCACATCACCGGTCTGCCGCCGTGCGCCTCGATGTCCTCGACCAGCGCCTGAGAGCATTTCACGTCGAACACGATGTCCGCGGGGCCCTTCGCCAGCACCTCTCTGGCCAGGAGCGCGAGCATCTTGTCGGCGAAGACGACTCCGCCCGTCTCGTCGATCGTTCCGACGCGGTCGGCGTCGCCGTCGTACCCGATGCCTACGTCGGCGCCCTCGCGCTTCACGGCCGCGATCAGGTCCTGGACGTTCTTCATCACCGTCGGGTCCGGATGATGGTTGGGGAAGTCACCGTCCGGCGTGCAGAAGAGCGCCACGACTTCGCATCCGATGGCCTTGAGCAGACTCTCGGCCACGAGGCTTCCGCAGCCGTTGCCGCAGTCGACGATCACCTTGAGCGGACGCTCGATGTGGATGCGCTTCCTGATGTTCTCGACGTAGTCGTCGATGATCGAATGCTCGGTGCGCTTGCCCTCTCCGGTCTCGAAGTCGCCCTTCTCGATCAGCTCCCTCACGACCTGGATCTCGGGCCCGTAGACGGACTCCTTGTGGAGGTTCATCTTGAACCCGTTCATGTTGGGCGGATTGTGACTACCCGTGATCATGAGCGAGCCCTGCACCGGAAGGTCGTACTCGCTGTAGTAGAGAACTGGAGTCGGCACCACGCCTATGTCGAGCACGTCGATCCCGGTAGAGACGACGCCCTCGGTGATCATCTTCCGGAACCCCTCGGTGGAGTGTCTCACGTCGCCGCCCAGGGACACCGCTTTGACGCCCTTCCGGCGCATGTACGTCCCGAACCCCTGCCCTATCAGCCTGACCGTCTCGTCGGTGAGGTCCGTTCCCACCACACCTCGTATGTCGTACTCGCGGAAGATGTAGCTCTGCATGTCTCTCTCCTTGTCGTTGCCTTGTGGCCGGCGCCGAGAGCCGGCGCCGCCTCATGACCTCTTCGTCTTCGCCCCGGGCCAGGCCCAATCGCGCCGTTCGGAACGGACGCCCCACGTGTCACGGTCGGTGCGCATCTTCCACTCACCGCGGTCGGCGCCGACGCCCCACTCGTCGCGATCGGACTCGACGTCCCACTTCTCGTCGGTCTCCACCTGCCGCGTGGACGAGTCCGTCTCCACGTGGTCCGCCATTGCCTCCTGCGGCATCTCGACCGACTTACCGAGCGCCTTCCGGATGTCCGTCCACCAAGTGGATGCGTCCGGCGAGGAGAAGAAGATCTCCTTCCTGGCCGGCCCGCCGATGATGACCATCACCGTTGAGTAGCCGTCGCCGCCGGGAGCGGGCGTGAGCGATGCATCCTCCACGAACGCGCCCTCCGAGCGTCTCAGGGGTATCCTGAGTGGATCCCTCTTCCCCGCCGTGTCCAGCACGTACAGGGCAGCCCGCGTCAGGTGCAGGTCGGCATCGTATGCCCCCCCCAGACGCCGGCCGATGCGAACGGTGATCGACTGCCCCTGCCTGATGGGACCCTCCCGAACGAGCTGGGCCTCCATGCGCTTCCGCGCCTCGGCCCGCTTCCTGCGGCCCCAGAACTGGAAGAAGACGCCGATGAGCGTCGCCCCGAGGTAGGGCGCGGCGGAGAGAACCTTGCCGATTCGGTGGAACGAGAACTTCACGTGGGGTAGCCGACCGGTGAGATCGACAGAGGCTCCGAACCTGTAGACGACGTACGCGATCGCGAGGACCGCGAGCGCCACGTAGACCCATCGTTCGTCGCGCTCGTGGGGCACCTGCTCACCTCCGCTCAGGGGCGGCGTCGTTGGCGTACCTACCACGACACGCCTACAGCCTTCCGGACCTCTTCCATCGTGGCACCGGCGATGGCACGCGCGCGCTCCGCGCCGTCGTTGAGTATGTCCCTGATGTCGTCGGGCCTCTTCAATAGGTCGGTCTTCCGTTCGCGAAGCGGCCCGATCATATCAATGACGTGGTCGATCAGGATCTTCTTGCAGTCGACGCAGCCTATCGTCGCGTTGCGGCAACCCTCGTCGCACGTGGCCTGCTCGTCGCGTGTCGAGAATACCTCGTGAAGTCTCATGATGTTGCAGACCGCTGGGTCCCCGGGGTCTGAGCGGCGCTTGCGCGCGGGATCAGTGACCGCGGTCGCCAGCTTCTTGCGTATGTCGTCGTCCGTGTCGTCCAGGTAGATGCAATTGTCGAGGCTCTTGCTCATCTTGTTGCTGCCGTCGAGCCCGACGATCCTGGCCCCGGACGAGAGGACCTCCGCGGGCTCCGCGAACACCTCGCCGAAGATCGAGTTGAAGCGCCTGGCGATCTCCCTGGTCAGCTCAAGATGCGGTACCTGGTCTTCCCCGACCGGGACGATCTGCGACTTGTAGATTAGAATGTCGGCGGCCATCAGCACGGGGTAGTCGAAGAGCCCCATGTTGACGTTGTCCGGGTGCTGCCTGACCTTGTCCTTGAAGGTCGGGACCCTGGAAAGCCTGCCCATCGGCGTGACGCAGTTCAGGATCCAGGCCAGCTCGGTGTGCTGGGGCACATCGGACTGCACGATCAGCATGCTTCTGGCCGGGTCGAGTCCGGCCGCCAGGTAGCTCGCCGCAGCGTCGAGGATGCGCTCCTTCATCCGGGAGGGCTCGTAGCGCACGGTCATCGCGTGGTAGTCCACGATGCCGAACACGGGCTCGTAGTCGTCCTGGAGCGATATCCACTGCTTCATCGCCCCAAGGTAATTTCCTATGTGAAGGCGGCCGCTCGGCTGAATGCCGCTGAAGAAGTGCTTCCTCATCTGCTCTCCCGCTCGTGCTGTGACCGTGTGGAAGGCCCGGCCCGCGCCGCCGTGGGCGACACAGGCTGACGATGTGACTCGATCGGTATGGTATCACGGCGGGCCGGGTGGACTCAACCGGACGATGCCGCCAGACGTGCGAGGGCCCTGCGCGCCTCGTCGGAGACGGGGTTGTGCTCGAGAGCTTCCCGGTAAGCCTGCGCGGCCAGGTCCGTCTCCCCCACCGCCTCGTGGAAGCGGCCGCGGGCGAGGCTCAGGAGTTCGAGCGCGCCCTCGCCGGCGCCCTGCGAGTCGACCAGAGCGGTCGCGGCCGAGAGCTCCTCCCCGGCGGCCGATGTCCTCCCGAGCTTCACGAGCGCCATCGCGCGCACGGCGTGCCCGGCGGGGTCATTCGGACGACGCTTGACGTACCGGTCCATGTGTCTGAGCGCGTCCTCGCTACGGCCCGCTGCCAGATACAGCTGGGCCAGCTTGAGGCGGCCGTCGGCGTCATCCGGGTTCAGGGCCACGGCCTCGTCGAGCGCTGCCAGCCCGAGCGTGGTCCGGCCGGAGTGGACCAGGGCCTGGCCGTACGACTTCCTGTACTCGGCTTCGTCCGGCACGAGCGAAGACGCGGCGCCGAACTCGTCGACGGCCCTGCCCCACTCGTTCGCCTCAACGGCCCTGACCCCGCGCTCGAAGTGCACGTTCGCCAACTCGTCGGCCTCGATCCGCGGGATGATGGAGGCGGAATCGATCGTGATCGACTGCGGCTCCAGTTCCGTGCTGAACGTGAACGTCTGCTCGGACGACTCCACCGGGACCCACTCGTCGTACGACCACACGCCGAGGTCGACAGTGAGCGGGATGGGGGTCCGGAAGATCTCGCCCAGCTGCCTCACGGCGCCGGTCACCACGTATCCGCGTCTGCTCTCTGACACCTCGTAGCTCAGGACGTAGGTCGGGAGGCCACCGCGGCAGACCCACTCGTAGACGAGCCAGCTCAGGTCGCGTCCGTCGGCCTTGTCGAACGCAGCGATCACGTCGCGCAGGGAGACGGCTTCGCCTGAGAAGCGCGAGTCGAGATTCCGCAACGCCGAGCAGAACGCGTCCCTCCCCATGATCTCCTCAAGTATGCCCATGAAGGCCGCGCTCCTGGTCGCGCACACGCGGGCGTCCGGAGTGACACCCGCAGCCATGCACGACAGCAACGGGGCCCGCCCGCCCGAGTCGGCCAGGGCCGACACGTAGACGTCGCGCCAGCGCTCGCGGCGGCGCACGGCGCCCTCCTCGTCTCCCGAATCCCTGAGAAGGTTCACTTCGCTGTTGCCCGCGAGCCCGTCGCTGACCACGATGCCGGCGTCCACAGAGTAGGGCCACCAGCTCCTGGAGAGGGCGCCGACCAGACGGTCGGGCGGCACCTCACTCAGGCCGCTGTGGGTGGGATCGAACTCCGTCGTAAGGATGAAGCCCGGAGCCGTGCCCGCGGCGGGCCTGCCGGACGCGAACCCCGGCACCGCAACCACGCTCAGCCAGTCGAACGGATACGGGCCGTAGCAGTTCTCGAGGTATCGTACGAGCCCCTTGAGGTCGGTCGCGATGACGTCCGTGTCCGGCGCCGGACCATCGCCCGGGTCGACCAGAAGGTGCACACCCAAGAACACGTCTCCCCATACGGAGTAGGAACTCGCGAACGTGCCAACCGCTACGGCGGCGCACGGGACCGGCACGCCGGTCTCCCATACGTCGCCCAGAACGCATCCCTCCGGCGAACCCTCGCGTGAAGGCGTCATGCCCGCCAGCGCTCCCGTGCAGACGCTCGTGTACCCCTCCGGGTAGCGAACGACGGCGCGGAGGCGGAACCGGTCTCCGTAGGAGGGCGTCGGATACCAGAGAGCGCGTTCGCCAAGATAGACGAGGCCCTTTGACAGTCGCACGTCGTCGCCGGGTGTCAGCACGCCCTCGTAGCTGACACTGACCTCCAGGGACTCGTCCCTACTCTGTCCGGGTCTTATCGCGAGGTTGGCGCCATCGCGGAGGAAGCGGAGCTGGCTCTCGCCGCTCTCGACCGACAGGATCGCCAGGTCTTCGTTGAGCGAGAACTCGATGACGGTCGACGTCGCCCTGACCGTCAGCTTCGCGGTCGCCGAGAGCCTGTACCTCTCCGGATCGATACACAGGTCCACGTCGACCAACTCGACGTCCTGAGCCTCGAGCCCCGCGGCGGCCGTTTCCATCCGCGCGTCGTCCATGGCGTAGGCCTGTTCGACCGCGGGCATGACGTGCTCCGCCGGCACCGTAGTGCCGGGCACCTGGGCCGAAGCTTGAGAAGGCAGGCAGGAGACAGCGAGCACAGCGGCGACGGGGACAGCCAGACGCCGGGCCGCTCCCGGCTCCGCGAAGGACGACCGCCCGTTCTCGACGGGCGGATGATAGATGGTACGGCTCATGGATGACCTCCAGACTGCTAGTATCGCGCGTATGGGCGGCATGTCAAGCCGCCACGTCCGGGGCCCCCGGGACGGCGGCTTGACCGGGGTCCGCGCACGGTCTATCATTGGCATTGGCGCACCCCGAAAGGAGATTCGACCCAAATGGCCCCTCTTTACAGTGAGAAGGTGCTGGACCACTTCAAGAACCCCCGGAACGTCGGCGAACTGAAGGAGCCGGACGGCGTGGGCGTCGAGGGCAACCCGGTCTGCGGCGACCTCATGGAGATCCAGATCAAGGTCGAGAACGACATCATCACGGACATACGCTTCAAGACGTTCGGATGCGGCTCCGCGATCGCGACCAGCAGCATGGTGACCGAGATCGCCAAGGGCAAGACGCTCGACGAGGCGATGGCCATCACCCGCGAGACGGTGGCGAAGGAGCTGGACGGACTGCCTCCTCAGAAGATGCACTGCTCGAACCTGGCCGCAGACGCTCTCCACAGGGCGATCGAGGACTACCGCAAGAAGCACGGCGGCGGAGAGAAGAAGGACGAGGAGACCAAGTAGCTCACATCCGCGGCGAGATTCCAGGGGCCCCGCCCGGTGCGGGGCCTTCTTCTTGTCTGTGTGACTCCGTTTTCCTGTTGACACCCGCCTGGACCTGTCGTAATCCGTGTGTGAACCGATTCGTGGTCGGGTCTTACGGCAGAAGAGCGAAGGAGGCAACAGATGCAGGAAGCTCCTCAGGGCACGCCGCAGCCGACGCAGCCTACGGCGCCGCCGACGACGGGCGTGAAGCCCGCCCGCGGTGGCACGATCCTGACGCTGGGCATTCTGGGCATCGTCATCTGCTTCATCCTGGGCATCATCGCCTGGGTCATGGGCTCCGGTGACCTCAGGGAGATGAAGGAGGGCAAGCGCGACCCCAGCGGCGAGCAGCTCACCAAGGCCGGGATGATCTGCGGTATCGTGGGCACCATCCTCGGCATCATCGGCTTCCTCTGGTGGATCATCTTCGTGGTCATCATCGGCGCCCCGGGGTTCTTCGGAGCGATGCACGGCTTCTAGCGCGGACGGGCCAGTGAGGACGAAGCTGATCAGGGGCGCGCGACCCTGGATGCCTCCCCGGTCAGCGGTGGCGGCGGCCATCGTGCTGCTGGCCCTCGGGCTGGCGGTCGCCGCCACATCACGAACAACAGAAGGCCCCGTCATCTGCCCGTTCAGGGCCGTGACGGGGCTTCCCTGTCCTACCTGCGGCATGGTGAGGGTGACCGGCCACATCATGCACGGCGAATTCCTCGCCGCCTTCCGCACCAATCCGCTCGACACGGCCTTCCTGTTGCTCTTCGTGCCTATCGCCCTGGCCGCTCTGGTCCTGAACAGGACGCTAGGCTGGAGGCTCGACCTCGAGCTGAGCGCAGTCGAGAGGCGCCTGGCGTGGGCCGCCCTCGCGGTGGTCGCGGTCGTGAACTGGACCTACGTGCTCTGGTCGGGAATCTGAAGGAAGGAGGCGTGGCTGCCGGAGCGCAGGCGACGACCGTCGGTCCGATTGCGGCTCCTTTACGGGCTAGGGCAGGCTCACCTGCCCGAACCGTCGAGTTGTCTGTAGAACTCGCGGTAGAGGTAGACGCGCCTCACATAGTCGTTCGTCTGCTCGTATCCGATGTCCTCGACGAAGACGTCCGAGTCACGTCCTCCCCCGTACCCCCACCAGCGACAGACGTTCTCCGGACCGCCGTTATAGGCGGCGAGCGCACGCATGACGTCGCCGTCGAAGTCCTCGAGCTGGAGCGACAGGTAATAGACGCCGAACCTTATGTTGGTCTCCGCATCGAGAAGGTCGCTCGTCCTGAAGCCGCGCACGCCGAGCTTGCGCGCAATCCACTTGCCCGTGTCCGGCATGATCTGCGACAGCCCACGCGCTCCGACCCAGGAGACCGCGTCCGGCTCGAACAGGCTCTCCTGACGCATCAGGGAGTAGAAGAGATCGGGATCGACGCCGCGAGTCGCGCACTCGGTCTCTACCGTCCCCTCGAAGTGAATGGGACAGATCTTTCTGCGAAGGTAGGACGGTGCTTCTCCGATCGACGCCGCGGGAGACATCCGGAGCACCCATTCGGCCATGCTGATGGCGCGTTTGTTCAGGCCGACCGACTCGTAGTATCCGACAAGTATGTCGATCATCCGCGGGTCGGAGCCGAACGAGTCCTCCAGGAGCGACAGCTCTCTGCCGGCCTCGGTCATCATGTGAAGCGCCATGAACGCGTCCGCACGCCTGAACGTGGGGTCCGACCTGAGCATGCGGACGAGCTGGATGCGCTCACCCGGAACGTACACGAGGTCGTACCACTCCGCGAGCCATGCCGCGAATCCCTGAAGTCCGCTGATGCGGCGGAACGGTTGACCCAGGAGCCCGGTGACCGGCGGAGGCTCGAGGTCAGGCTGTTGGGGCGGCCGGGCGTAGGTGATCCCCAGCCGTTCGTGCGCCCGCCGGCCGTAGTAGGAGTCCGGCGCCGCGTTCATCGCCTCACGATAGCGCGTCGCGGCGGCCTCCGACTCTCCGAGCGCCTCCCGGCTCTTGCCGGCCCAGAAGAGAGCCCGCGCGGCCTCCTCGCCCCGCCGCCCCAGGGAAAGGTCGGTGAACGAGGAGTCCGCCTCGTGGTAGCGCTCCATTTTGTACAGGCAGAGGCACGCTCTGAAGAGCGCGTCCCCCGCGCGCTCCGAGTGTGGGTAGCGCTCGGCGAGGTCGAGAAACGCGTCGGCAGCGTCCTGCCAGTGCAGGTTCTCCTCCAGGAGTCTGCACTTCTCCCACAGCACCAGAGCGGCACCGTCGCGCTCCGGATACGTCCGTGAGAACTCGTCGCAAAGCTCGAGGCTCTCATCAAGACGGCCCGTAACGCGCTTGCAGTAGGCGAGCTTGCTCCACGCGAGGTCGAAGTACTCCGCGGACGGCCCGTAGGCGATGACGTCCTCGTAATCTCGGGCCGCGGTGCCGAAGCTGCCCATTCGCTGGTGGCTTCGGCCGAGGAAGTACGTGGCCTCGGACCGGAACGTCCCGCTTGAATCGTGGCGCAGGTAGTACGCGAAGAACTCGGCGGCCTCGCGGAACCTGTTCCGGTTGTAGAGCACGAGGCCCTGATGATACCTGTCGGTGAAGGCGCGGGATATCCGCCTCCCCTCGTCCAGGGCGTCGTACGCATGCCGCGACCTCGGGAAGTCGTCCACGGCCTTCGCGAACGCGGCAGCGGCTGCGTGGTCGTCTCCGCGGTCGGCCAGAGTCAGTCCTATCTTGAGCTGCATCCTCGCGCGGTCGTCATAGCCCGGCAACTCGTTCATGAGCACCCTGTACCACTGCACCGCGACATCGTACTCGCCGGAGGCCCTGTGAGCGTCGGCGAGTTGCTCAACCGCCGGGATGTAGAGGGTGGTCCGTTCGCCGCTGTCTATGACGTCGCGGAGGAGTGTGAAGACATGCTCGTAGTTCTTCTTCTCCTCGTAGCATCGGGCCAGGCCCATCGACACGGCATCCCACAGGAGTGGCATCTCCTCGAGAGAGGTCGTGTAGGCCGTTATGGCTTCGTCCCAGCGCTTCGCGCGCTCCAGCGACCTGGCCATCAGGAAGCGCGCCGTGCGCCGGTGCTCGTCCATGTAGTATCCGGAGTCCGACCCCAGTCCCTCGATGTGCTCGAGCGTGGCGGCGTACCGAGCCGCAGCCATCGAGAAGTCTCCGCTCTCGTATGCCGTCTCGGCCGACGAGTAGAGAGAGTCGACCACCGATATCTCCGAGGCCGGCGACGGGACCGCGGCCGATGCGGACGCGGCGAGCACCATTGCAGAAATGAGCGCGTTCAGGAACGCGTGGACGCTTCGAGGCATGGACCTGCTCACAGAAGGAACGCTGCTGCGGATCAGAGCCCTGTCTTCCTGACCGCCTGGGTGGCCGCGATCAGCACGGGGTCCCAGACAGGAGAGAATGGAGGAGCGTAGCTCATGTCTATCGCGGCCAGTTCGGCGACCGACATGCCGGCCGAGAGTCCCGCGGCCACGGTGTCTATCCTCTTGGGCACGCCCTCCTCGCCCATCATCTGAGCACCGAGGAGCCTGCCCGTGTCCTTCTCGAACACCATCTTCACCCTGATGGGAGTCGCGCCCGGATAGGAGTGGGCCCTCGAGGATGCCGTGATCGTGACGGAGTCGGCGTTCAGTCCCTCCTTCGCCGCCTGCGTCACGGTCAGACCGGTCTGCGCGACCTCCAGGTCGAGCACCTTCGTGACGTTCGTTCCCGCCACGCCGGCGAACCGCGCGCTGCCTCCAACGGCGTTCTCGCCCGCGATCTTGCCCTGCTTGTTCGCGGTGGTACCGAGCGGTATCCACGTCTTCTTCCCCGTGACGATGTGGGAGGCCTCGGAGCAGTCCCCCGCGGCGAGGATCGAAGGCTCACTCGTGACCTGTCTGGCGTCGACGCGTATCGCCCCCGCAGCGCCGAGTTCCAGACCCGCCTCCGCCGCAAGCTCGGAGTTGGGACGCACGCCGACGGCCAGTACGACCATGTCGGTGGCGATCCTCCTCCCGTCGACCCGGACGTAGCCCACTGAATCCCTTCCGTCGCCCGCCTCGAACGCCTCGACCTCGGTACCGGTGTGGAGGAGCACGCCCTTGGAGTGCAGTTCCCGTTCCACTATCTCGCTCATGTCCGGGTCGTACGTCGACAGCACGTGCGGCAGCCGCTCGATCATCGTGACCCCGAGACCTAGCGACAGAAGCGCCTCGGCCATCTCGAGACCGACGTAACCTCCGCCGACTATCACGGCGGAATGCGCGCACCCGGCCTCGATGAACGCCTTGATCGCGTCCCCGTCCGGCAACGTGCGCAGCGTGAAGACCCCAGGCATGTTCGAGCCCGGCAGGGGCGGAACGACCGGGCGCGACCCGGTCGCGATCACGAGCGCGTCGTATGACATTTCGTCGCTCGAACCGCCCTCATACTTCGCCACCACCGTCTTCGAGCGAGGAGAGAGTTTCACCACCTCCGCCCCGAGACGCAGGTCGATGCGCCGCTCCCTGCGGAAGAAATCCGCGTCGTAGACGACTAGGTTCTTGCGCGAGCCGGTGACGCCGGCGATGTAGTACGGAAGGGCGCACGCCGCATACGATACGTCGTGGCCGCGCTCCAGCACGACGATCTCCACGTCCGGCCTCATGCGCCTGGCCCTGCTGGCCGCGGACAGCCCGGCGGCCACGCCGCCTATGACGACGAGCCTACCGCCTTCCTTCATAGCTGGCGGCATCGCGTTCCCTCCCGGTGTGAGAGCCCTCATAAGATGACAGCTTCGCGGAAGTCAGACTCATGGTTAGCACACGTCGAGGTACAAAGACAAGAGCCGGGGGCGGTATCTCGACCACCCCCGGCCCGACCGGCATGCCGAGTGAAGCGACCCCTCGCTACACATCGCCGGCCCAGTGCGAAGCGCAACGCCACTAGCTGCTCGTGATGTCTACCTTCTTGCCCTTCGCGACTTCCGTCTTCGGTATCTTCACGGTCAGAACGCCGTCATCGTACGACGCCTTGACCTTGTCAGTGTCGGCCTGCGCCGGGAGCGTGAAGACGCGACGGAACGAGCCGTAGTTCCGCTCTGTCCTGTAGTAGTTCTTGCCTTCCTGCTCCTCTTCCTGGCGCTTCTCACCGCTTATGGTAAGCCTGTTGTTCTCGACGGTGATGTCGATGTCGTCCTTGCTCACACCCGGGATCTCGGCCTTGACGAGGATCTCGTCCTTGGTCTCGGACACGTCAACGCTGGGACTCCAGTCGAACTCGGAGAAGGCCGACGAGTTGACCCAACCGCGCATCAGTCGGTCGAAGGCCCGGTCGAGATCGTCACCCGCGACCGGAAGGTGCCTGCGAGGCCTGAATCTCACGACTTCCATACCCACACCTCCTTCTCTTGTCACATGCCCGTTCCGGCGGCATGAGCGCCACCCTGCGCCCATCCTTGTGATGCAGGAAGCCCACGCGGGTTTCAGCGGAAGCCTGCGACGCGGCATGGAGACCGGCGGCACGGACCGGCTCACCGTATGTCCAGGCTGGCCAGAGAGACGGGATGCGGACAGGCGGGAACTAACCTCTGTTCTTGCGGCACTCCTTCAGCGCGTCGAGCAGGCGCAGGTGGACGTCTTCGGGAACGCGGTCCGGGCGGGCCTGGCGGTGCAGCTCGATAGTCCGCTCGAACGTGCTCACGACCGCCCGGGCGTTCGAGCAGAAGCGGAGGTGCTGTTCGAACCGGATCACCAGTTCCTCGTCCAGCTCGCCGTCGAAGTGCGCCGAGAGACACTCGAGGAACTCCTTGCACTCCATGATGTCGTCCATCGCTGCCTCCGTCCCTGGAGGACGGTGCGTCTGGGTCGCGCCCGGCCGGACGTCCGGCCCGGCCGGGCGCTCCCCCTCGCCGTCAATACTGTGCGGCACTCAATCTAACCGCGCCGCCGTGCGTCATCAACTCGTTGCTTCCATCGGCTCGGCCCTGCCACCCAGGTGCTTGGCGAGGAAGGCCTCCGTCTTGCCGTAGAATTCGACCCTGTTCTCGGGCTTTGCGAACCCGTGTCCCTCGTCCTCGAACAGGATGTACTCGACGTCCAGGCCCTTGCCCTTCATGGCCTCGACCATCTGCTCGGACTCCGCCTGGATGACGCGAACGTCGTTGGAGCCCTGTACGACGAGCATCGGTATGGTGATGTCCTCGACGTGGAACAGCGGCGAACGGTCCTTCAGGAACTCCGCCTCTGTCCTCGGGTCGCCGATGCGCTGATACATGTTCTCGAGCATCGACGTCCAGTACGGCGGAACCGAGTTGATGAAGGTCAGGAGGTTGCTCGGACCCATGCCGCTGATCGCGCAGGCATAGAGATCGGGCGTGAACGAGGCCCCGACGAGCGATGCGTACCCGCCGTAGGAGTGGCCATAGATTGCAACGCGCTTCGGGTCGGCGTAGCCCTTGTCGATGGCCCAGTGGACGGCGTCGGTCAGGTCGTTCTGCATCTTGCCGCCCCACTCCTTGTTGCCGGCGTTCAGGAACTCCTTGCCGTAGCCGCTCGAGCCGCGGAAGTTGACCTGCAGGCAGATGTACCCGCGGTTCGCGAAGAGCTGCGCCTCGGGGTTGTACCCCCACGTGTCGCGGTACCAGGGCCCTCCGTGCACGTTCAGGACCATCGGGAGGTTGCGTCTCTCGGCGCCTGGCGGGAACGTGATGTAGCCGTGGATGGTTAGACCGTCGCGAGAGGTGAACTCGATCGGCTCCATCCTGGCCAGCGTGTACTCCTGAAGGTCGGAGCGATGGACGAAAAGGAACTCGCCCTGCTTGGTGTCGCGGTCGTAGCTCCAGTAGGCGATCGGACCGTCGTCCTTCATGAAAGCGACCAGCCACGTGTTGTATGCGTCGTCCGTGCTCGCGAGGCTGAAGTCTCCGGTGTCGAGCGCCCGGATGGCCTCGAAGTCGTCGGCGACCGAGTCGTCGAGCACGACCCACTCCGTCCTGTCCTTCGTGAAGCTGACGGCCTGTACCTCGTAGGTGTCGGGGTTGATGATGACGTCGCTGACGTCGTAGATCGGGTCCTCGGCGAGGACGGTCAGCTCCTTGTTGTCCAGATTGAGGCTCACGAGACGACCCGCGTTAGCGTTGCGTGAGTCGACCATGACGAGCGAGCGTCCGTCGTGGGAGAACGTGATCGGGAAGCTCGTCATGTTGTCCTCGGGCCCCCACGTCAGCAGGTGCGTCCAGTTGTCCTTCTCGTTGTCGCGCACCAGCATGTCGTAGTCGCCCGTCTGCGTCGCGGCCATCGCGCCCCTGACGTTCATGTCGAAGTCGGTGACCCAGCCGACGATGTTGCCGGGGTTCCTGGCAACCATCGAGAGCGTGCCGGACTCGAGGTCGAGCCTGTACACGTCGTGCAGCCTCGGGTCCTGCTGGTTCATGGCGATGATGATGGTGTTGGGGTGGTGCTTGTTGACGTCGACGATGCGGACCTGGACGCCGTCGTACGGAGTGAGGTCGCGCTCCTCGCCGGTGGCGAGGTCGATGTCGTAAAGCCTCCAGTTCTCGTCGCCGCCCTTGTCCTGGAGGTACATGATGCGGTTGTTGTCCTGCGACCAGAAGTAGCGGTAGATGCCGCGATTCGTGTCGTGTGTCACGACACGGTCATCGTTCTGCCCTATCGTCTTGACCCAGACGTTGAGCACGTCGTCGGAGGGGGCGACGTAGGCCATCTTGAGACCGTCGGGCGACAGCCTGGCTCTCGCCTTCTCCGGGTTGCCGACGAGTACGGTCCTGGGAATGAGCTTCGGCTCGCTGGTCGACGAGCACGATGCGACGAAGAGCGCGAGCCCCCCGAGCAGCACCGCCAGGAGCACGGCGGCCACGATCCATCTCTGTCTTCCGAACATCCTCTCCCCCGTTTCCTTCGGACCGGCGGACGCCGGCCCATCTCATGACTGCGCGTCGGTCGTCCCTCTGGAGAAATAGTCCGACAGACGCTCTCTCAGGAAGAGCCGGGCCCTGTGCAGGCGCGACTTCACCGCCGGCACCGATAGTCCCAGCACGTTCGCCGTGTCGTCCGTCGAAAGTCCGTGTATGTCGCGCAGCACGAACACGATCCTGTTGTCGGGCTGAAGCTCGTTGATGTGCTTGGCGAGAACCTCGTTGAGTTCCTCGTTCATGACGCCGGATCTCGGGTCCATCGTCCAGTCGGCGACATCGCGCTCGATGTTGTCCTCGCCCATCCGGACCGGCCTGTCGAGAGACACGGTGTCGAGCTTCTTCTTGCGAATGCGCATCAGGCAGGCGTTGTATGCAATGCGGTAGAGCCAAGTGGAGAACCTGGCCTCCTGGCGGAATCCCGGCAACGCCTCGTACGCCTTCATGAAGACCTCCTGAAGGCAGTCCTCAGCGTCCTCCGGGTTGCCGAGCATCTTGAGGCACAGGCCGTAGATCTTGCTCTCGTGCCGGAGCACAAGTTCGCTGAACGCGTCGCCGTCGCCGGCCTTCGCCTCAACGACCAACTCGGAGTCGGAGCGCTCTCCGATCTTGGTCGTCTCTGCCGGTTCGGGATTGGTGACGCGGTTCTGCTCGTCCATTGAACCTCGCATCCGCGGGACCGTCTCGCGGGAGGCGCCGGTCAATACCAGTCACCGCCCAGCGACCGCGTCCCGAACTCCTCGCGTGCGATCTGTTCGACGAGTTTCGGCACTACGCTGCGCACGAGCTCCGAGAGCTCGGCGGTCTGCCCAACGCCCTCGCCCATCTCGATGGCGTAGATGGAGATCTCGAGCGGCGCGGAGGAGCCGCGTGAATCGCCTCGTTCGAGGACGGCGCGATACTCGCGATCATTCCTGGAATCGGACTTGACCGTCAACTCCAGGTCGCCCAGACCCAGCTTTCGCAGCTCGCCTATGTCGCCCTCGCCGCTGCTGACGGCATCGACCACGACGACTTTGCCGTATCCGGCTGCAAGCTCGAACAGGTCGACACCGGGACCCGGCGACTCGATGATGTCTACGTCGGGATCGCCGAGCATGGCGTGAAGACCGCGCGCGACCTGCAGGCCGACGTGTTCGACGTCGGCGGCGCGGTCACCGATACCGAGAATTAGCGACCTCAGACAGCCCTCCGTCTAGTCGATCGGTATGTGGATCTTTCGGTCGGCCGTCTCCGGACGACGGTACTCCGGCAGAAGCATCGGAGCCAGCCTGTCCGTCGGGACCTTGGCCTTCTTGAGTTCGGCGTTGAAGGCCTCGAGGTGATCGAGCGTGATCTTGGACCCCTTCTTGACGGTCTTCGCGCGCTCGGCGGCGGCCTCGCCCGCCCTGCGCCCGAACACGATGACGTCGAGCAGCGAGTTGCCCATCAGCCTGTTGGTGCCGTGGACACCGCCCGACACCTCGCCGGCCGCATAGAGGTTCTTGACGTCGGTCTCGCAGGTGTCGTCTATCTTGAGCCCGCCGTTCTGGTAGTGCTGCGTCGGGTAGATGAGGATCGGGTGCTTCGTCATGTCGATCCCGAAGCGCTCGTACTGGCGGTACATCGCGGGGACCTTAGACTTGATGGCTCCCTCGCCGTGCACCAGCTCGATCACCGGCGTGTCGAGCCACACTCCGGGCTGACCCGACGGGGTCACGACGCCCTTCTTGCGTCCCTGGCACTCGCGGATGATCGCGGCCGATTCGACGTCGCGCGTCTCAAGCTCGTAGACGAAGCGATTGCCTTCCACGTTCGTGATCTGGCCGCCGATGCTGCGCACCTTTTCGGTGACGAGGAGTCCCAGGATCTGCTCGGGGTACGCCGCCCCCGTGGGATGGTACTGGATGGTGTCCATGTACTTGAGCGGCGCGCCCGCGCGATAGCCCAACACCAGACCGTCGGCCGTGGCGCCGTAGTGGTTCGAGGTCGGGAATCCCGTGACGTGCAGTCTCCCGCCTCCGCCGGTGGCCAGGATGGTGGTCTTGGCCTTGACGACCATGTACTCCTCGGTCTCCATGTTGTACAGGATCGCCCCTGTGACCTTGTTGCCGTCCGTAAGAAGCTCGTAGGCCGACGAGAACTCGATGAGCGGCACGTGACGATTGATGATCTCGTCCTTGAGGGTCTTCATGATCTCGCCGCCGGTGAAGTCCCGCGCCGCGTGCATCCGCTTGCGCGAGGTGCCTCCGCCGTGGATCGTGATCATGGTGCCGTCGGCCTGCTTGTCGAACATGACGCCGAGCTTCTCGAGCCACGCCAGAACCTCGGGGGCGTCCATGACCAGGGCCTTCACGAGTTCCGGGTCGTTCTTGTAGTGCCCGCCGCCCATCACGTCCAGGTAGTGAATCGCGGGGGAGTCGTTCTCCTTGTCGGCGCCCTGGATGCCGCCCTGCGCCATCACGGTGTTCGAGTCTCCGAGGCGCAGCTTCGTCACGAGCAGGACGTCGGCCCCGTGTTCCTGAGCGACCAGTGCCGCCGCCGCCCCCGCGCCGCCGCCCCCTATGATTAGAACATCGACCTCGCGATCGACCTTGGACAGGTCGAACTTCTTTGGGTCGATGGCGCTGTATGCCTCGAGCACGTCGGCGTACTCCTTGGGAGTGCGCTCACCGGCCGACGGCCCGACCTTCAGCGTGCGGAACACCTCGTCCTTGTAGTCGGGATGGAACGCTTCCAGGAGCGCCTTCTTTTCGTCGGCAGACAGACGAGGGAACTCCTGGTGAAGCCGCTCCTTGCGAGTGGCCTCCACGCGCTTGATCAGCTCGAGCATGTCCGGGGTATACAACTGAGTCCTCCTAGTCTACCGGGGCTCCATGTCCCTGTTATTGTAGAGCTTCGCAAGCTCCGGTTCCTTCATCTTCATGAGCTTGTCGATGTCCTTGTCGAACTTGCCCTTCTCGACTTCCTTGACGCGCTTCTCGAGGTGTGTGGACTTCGGTGCGATGTGCCGCGAGTAGAGCCTGCGGCAGAGAAGCGCCACCTGGTACTGAACGATCTCCGCCGGGCAGCGCGAGGCGCAAAGACCGCACAGGATGCAGTCGAACGAGAGGTCCGCGGCCTTCTTGATGTCTCCGCGGAGCGCCGCCTGGATATACTCCATGACCTCGATGTCCTGCGGACAGGCCTTCGTGCACGTGTTGCACGCGAGGCAGCGGAACACCTCCGGATAGAGCTTGAGCACCGACTCCGCGGTGGGGGTCAGCTCCTCGATGTCGTAGATCGCCTTGTTGCCCGGGAAGAAGGGGATCTCCGAGAGGTACATCTCGTCCTGCACGACTTCCTGGCACGCGAGCCCCACCTTGAGACGGTAGTCATCCTTGGTCCTGTAGACCGTCCCGCACGCGCCGCAGAAGGCTCCTCTGCAGCCGCACCCTCGCACGAAGCGATAGCCGGCGTACTCCATCGCCTTCATGATGGTGAGGTCCTTGGGCACCTCGTACGGCTTGCCCATCACATAGATGGTCGCCATGTTCTCTGCCATCTTGCGCTCTTCCCCCCTGACTGAAGCTAGGGCTTGTCGTGTCCGGCGGCCGGGTTGCGACGGACGGCCGCCCCTGTTCCTCACTTGGATCTGCGTCCGGCCTTCTTCGCCACGGTCCTCTTCGTTCTCGTGACCGCTTTCCTGGCCGCCTTGCCTGCTGACTTCGTCGTCTTCCTGACGGCCTTCTTGGTCTTCTTCGTGGCTTTCTTCACAGGCTTGGCCACTGCCCTCTTTGCCTTCTTGACGACCTTCTTCGTCTTCTTCGTGGCCGTCTTGGTCTTCTTGGCGGCCTTCTTCACCGGCTTGGCCACTGTCTTCTTCGCCTTCTTGACGACCTTCTTCGTCTTCTTCGTGGCCGTCTTGGCTGCGGACTTCTTAGCCGGCTTGCTCACGGTCTTCTTTGTGGCCTTCGTGGCTGCAGCCTTCTTGGTCGTCTTGGGCGCGGCCTTCTTCGCGGCCTTCTTCGGCTTCGCCGCCGCCTTCTTCGTCTTCTTCGCGACCTTCTTGGCCTTGGCGACGGCCTTCTTGGCGGACTTCGCCGCGGCCTTCTTCGGCTTCGCCGCCGTCTTCTTCGCCTTCTTCGCGACCTTCTTGGCCTTCTTCGCCGGCTTGGCGTCGCTCTTCGGCGGAGCGAGCCTCTCCCTGCCCTCGCCCGCGAGCGACACCTCCATCGGACCTAGTTCCTTGATGGTCTCGACGAAGTCGTTCATCACATGGACGAGCTTCTCGCCCTCGGCCGCCGAGATCCACTCGAGGTGCAGCCTCGCGGGGTTCACGCCCATGTCCTTGAGCATTCTCTTCAGGAACGCCACGCGCCTCATTGTCTTGTAGTTGCCGTCCTGATAGTGGCAGTCGCCGGGATGGCAGCCACCGATCAGGACGCCGTCAGCGCCCTCGCGGAACGCCCAGAGGACGTGCTGCGGATCGATCCTGCCGCTGCAGTTGACGCGCACGACGACTCCGTTCGGCGGGTACTGCTTTCGAGACGTGCCTGCCAGGTCGGCCCCGGCGTACGTGCACCACTTGCAGAAGAAGCAGACGATTCTCGGTTCGAACATCTCAGTCCTCCAAGGCCGCCGAGACCATGTTGTAGATCTGGTCGTCGGTGAGGTTCTTCTGTGAAGCCGAGCCCGACGGGCACGCGGCTATGCAGGCTCCGCAACCTTCGCAGATCGCCTCCTGGATCCTGGCGACACCCTTCTCCTCATCGAACTCCGCCGCGTCGTACGGGCAGACCGAGACGCAGACCCTGCAACCGGCGCAGGTGTCCTCGTCAATGTACGCGACGATAGGCTCGCGGTAGTACTCCTTCTCCGCGAACAGCGCCGCGACCTTGCTGGCCGCCGCCGACGCCTGTGCAACCGATTCGGGAATGTCCTTGGGACCCTGAGCGGCTCCGGCGAGGTAGAAACCAGGCGCCAGGCTCTCGACAGGACGCAGCTTCGGGTGCGCCTCGGAGAGGAACCCCCACTCATCCGTGTGGATCTTGAGCTTGTTGGCAAGCTGCCTGGCCGCGGGGTTCGGCACGGTGGCGAGTCCGAGCACGACCATGTCGGCCGCGATCTCGATCTTCTCGCCTATGAGCGTGTCGACGCCCCAGACCATCACCTTGCCGTCCTCCTCGAATACCTTCGAGACCTTGCCACGCACGTACAGGACGTCGTCCTCCTCCGAGGCCCGTGCGTAGAACTCCTCGTAACCCTTGCCGCCCGTTCTGACATCCATATAGAAGAGGTACGCCTGGCCGTCGTGCACCTTGTGCTTGTAGAGCATCGCGTGCTTCGTCAGATACATGCAGCAGACCTTGGAGCAGTACGGCATGTGGCTCTCGGGGTCGCGCGAGCCGACGCACGTGAGGAACA
>CAYNQF010000020.1:0-31924 GCA_964399265.1 uncultured bacterium
GGAGTGTTCGCGACGCGGGCCCCGAGCCGCCCGAACCCCATAGGTATCAGCGTTGTCCGGCTGAGAGGACGTTCGGGGTGCCTCCTTCATATAGAGGACGTAGACATGTTGGACGGAACGCCGCTGCTCGATATCAAGCCATACGTGGCTAGATTCGAGACGTACGATGGGGTGCGGTCCGGCTGGCAGGACGACATTGACGAGAAGACCGCGCGCCGCAGGGGGGCGCGGGAGACTGAGACATCCCGGTAGACCGTCCCGGTCGCCGGTGGTATCGTGGCTCAAGGCGCCGGCAGGGGCGGCGAAGGCTGTAGACTGGTGGGCTTCAGGCCGGAGGCACTGCGGCAACTCACGCGATCGAATCCGCCGGAGGATGGAGTGAGCAGCCTCTCGAGGACCGTAGTCGCTGCAGTCATCGTTGGGTTGCTGACGTCGCCCTTCGCGGTGGTGGCGGATGCGTGCACCTCGTTCGTCATGGACACGCCTGACGGACCGGTCTTCGGGGCCAACCTCGACCTGTTCATACCTGGCGACGGTCTCCTTCTCGTGAACCAACGGGGGATCCAGAAGGAGAGCTACCGAACCGGCACCACTGGGGACAGGTTGCGGTGGGTCTCCGAGTACGGCAGCGTGACCTTGAGCCTGGTCGGAAACGAGTTCGCTTGGGCCGGGGTCAATGAAGCCGGACTCGTGATCAGTAGCATGGAACTCCGCTCCGGGGAGTATCCCACCCCGGACGAGCGGCCCGCTCTGTTCGACGGCAACTGGTCGCAGTATCTGCTGGACACCTGCGGCACGGTCGACGACGTCGTCAACACCGACACGTACGTAACACTTCGCGACCAGGGCTACACGAGCCACTACCTGATAGCCGACTCGAACGGAGACGTCGCGGCCGTGGAGTTCCTCGACGGTAGGGCGGCGTTTCACGTGGGCGAGGAACTGCCCGTCAAGGCTATGGCCAACATCAGATACGAACGGGCCGCGTGGGCGAACGAGCACGGGGGAACTCGGTGGTGGTGGTCGAACCCCGGCGAGTCGGCGGAGCGCGTCGCGGCGTGCGAGATACGAAGCGCCAACTTCGACGCCTCGAGGGACACGAGCGCCGTGGACTACGCGTTCGGGACGCTGATCTACTACGTCTCCGCGCCACACACGAAGTGGAACATCGTGTTCGACATTGCCAAGCGCGAGTTCTGGTACCGGACCGACCAGAGCCCCGGATACAAGCACGTCGCGCTGGACTCCTTCGACTTCTCGTGTGAGTCGCCGAAGCTGATGCTGGACGTCAACGCGCCGCTCGAGGGCGACGTAGGGTCGGACTTCGTGTCATACGATCCGGTCGTCAACCGGCGCGTCTTCAGTACGTTCTGCGACCGGTTCGGTCTGGAGGTTTCGTCCGAGGAGACGGCCGATCTCTTGAGTTTCTTCGACCGGTTCGACTGCGCGTCTTCCGGAGCGCCGGCACGCAGGAACTGACGAGCCGACGCCTCACGGAGGATGTCGTTGCCCCGGCGAGGTTGAGTGGAGGATCGATGGACGGCCTGTCGGTCGCCGGCGTGAGCCGCCTTGTGCTGCTGGGCGGATGGGCCTGTCTTCTCATACTCTTCGCGCGCTATGTGCCGTGGAGCGACGGTCTGCGGGCGACCGCGGCGGGCGTTCGCGAGGAGATACCCGGCCTGCTTCTACAGGGGGCCTCGTTCGTGATAGAGGCGGTGGCGCGTCGGCCCGGCAGGGGAACCGTCTTGGGGCACGCGTCACCGGTGGACGCCGTTCTCCTCGTGGTGGTAGCGGCGCTGGTCGCGCTCGGCATCTGGTTCATCGTCGGGGGCGCCCGGGCGCTCGGACCGCACTGGACCATGGGGCCCAGGGTGCAGAGAGGCCGTGGGCTGGTCACGACAGGTCCGTTCGCTTGGGTACGTCATCCCATATACACCGGGCTGGCGGCGATGCTGCTGGCGTCGGGACTTGTCTACAGCTTCTGGTGGGCCGTCGTCCTGGCGCTGGGGGTGTACGCCGCCGGCACCGCGCAGAGGATCCGCGCCGAGGAGCCGGTGCTGTCCAGGGCGTTCGGCGCCGACTACGAGCGCTACAGGAGACGAGTGCAGGCCGTCGTTCCCTGGCGACGACGCTCGTGAGGAAGGTCGCACGGTGAACGGCCTCGAGATTCGAGAGATCGTCCGAGACGCGATCGACAGGAACGTCATCCAATGGAGCGGACCAACGAGGTGGCGACCGCCGCTTCTTGCGTTCGCCTCTGCCGGCGACCGTCGATTCGCTGAACTGGGACGTCGTGCCGAGGGGAGACATTCGCTCTCGAGCGATCTACTCAAGGGCGCGTGGTCGCAGAAGAGCGCCGCGGTCACAGCTGGTCTGGGGACGATCGACAGACATCTCTGCTGGTCAAGGTGTCGCTCCGTCGCCGGGTTGTTCCAGTCGGTAGGTCTCGTGCACGTCTGCGGCAAGTGCGCAATGGGGCGTTGCGCGACCAGAGGGTCCGTTTCGGCGAACGAGAGTGCCTGAGGCCCGAGATCCCGGAAGAGCCGGACCGCAGGGCCGGCTCTCGTGCTTCTGGAGTGAGAGGAAGGACGTTCATGCCATCTCTGATCGATCTGCCGAACCTGGGCAAGGTCGTTGTGGCGCAGCTGGAGGCGGCGGGCATACGGAGTCCGGCGGAGCTGAAACGAGCCGGGAGCATCGGCGCCGGGCTGCGGTTGGCCTCGAGCGGAGTCTCCGTGTGCGCGAGCAAGCTGTGCGCGCTGGAGGGGGCGATCAGAGGGATCAGGTGGCACGCGATCCCTGCCGCCGAGCGTGACGCGCTCGTCGAGCTATTCGAGTCGCGACTTCGACGGAAGGTCTGATGGGGTCTGCTGACGAACGGGCGGCCCTGCCTGAAGTGAGCTTGACGCGCCTCGTTCGATGCGCCCGGGACGGGGAGATGCTGCAGGCGATCCTCGAGGAGGCTCCCGGCTATTCGGTCGCGGTCACCGGCCTGCCGCCGGCAGCGGACGCGGGACGGGCGTTGCTCGAGGAACTGCCCGTGGGCACGGACGAGCGGAACAAGTATGTCTTCGCGGTCCGCGAGGGTGACGAACTCGTAGGGTGTGCCGACGTGCTCCGTGGTTACCCTGAGCCGACCACGGCCTTCCTGGGTCTGCTCCTGATCGCGGAGAGCCGGCAGGGTGAGGGGTTGGGCCGGCGTGTCTCCTCGGCACTGGAGTCGGTCATGCGGGAGTGGGGCTGCACGAAGGTCCGCCTCGCTGTGGTGGAATCGAACGAGTGCGCGCTGGGTTTCTGGAGCGCCGTAGGGTTCGTGGATACGGGTGAGCGCGTCGACTACCAGAACGGTCGTGTCGACTCGCTGCTGATACTGATGGAGAAGCGATTGGACCAGGTGGGGCAATGAAGAAACTCTTGCTGACGTTGCTCGCTGCCGTGACGATCGGGGCGGTCTGTCTGGCTCCCGCCGGGGCGGACGACCAGACCGGAGCACCATCCGGCACGCCGGCCTCGGGAGCCGACGGGAAGCAGTCGCCTCCGGGCCCCGACGACGTGTCGGTCCTGGCTGCTCCGAACGGCATCGAGATGCCGGAGGGCTACCGGGACTGGCCGGTTCTCGCGTCGTCGTGCCGTTCCGACAACAACACGATGCGCGTGATACTGGGCAACCCCGTGGCGATGAACGCGGCCGCGGAGGGTAAGACGAACCCGTGGCCCGACGGGACGACGTTCGCGAAGCTCGTGTGGAAGCAGCGAACGCTGGAGCGCTGGCCCGCCGCCGCGGTCCCGGGTGAGTTCGTCCACGTGGAGTTCATGCACAAGGACGCTGCGAAGTACGCATCCACGGGAGGCTGGGGCTTCGCCAGGTGGCTGGGGTTGGAGCAGAAGCCGTACGGCGACGACGCCGGTTTCGCACAGACCTGCTTCGAGTGTCACACGCCGATGGCCGACAACGACTACGTCTTCACGAAGCCGGCGATCATGCCGCCCGGGAGCCGATGACCACGAGGCTCGACAGGATCGACGTCCGCTCTCGCATGGAGTGGCGGTCGTGGTTGGCCTCGCATCACGACAGCTGCCCCGGGGTGTGGATGGTGTTCCACAAGCGTGCCGCCGGTGTCGTGGGCATCGAGTACGAGGATGCGGTCCGCGAGGCCATCTGCTACGGATGGATCGACTCGGCGAAGCGCGCGGAGACCAAGGAGAGATGGCTGCGCGAGGCGCTCGAGCTGCTCGCGGCTGGAAAGAAGTCTGTTTGAAGTGAGGAGGCGCACATGGGACTCGTTGTCTATCTCATACTGGCCGCCGTAGTGGTGATCCCGTTCTGGAAGATATTCCAGAAGGCCGGGTTCCCTGCGGCGTTCAGTCTCCTGATGCTGGTGCCCGTCGTGAACATCATCGCGATATACTTCGTGGCCTTCGCGAGGTGGCCGAACTCATGCAATCAGTGAGGTGACATTGGATATCAACATACTTCACCCGTCATTCTGGTTGGCCATCGGGACCGCCGCCTTCTGCGGAGCGATCGTCGGCCTCGAACGACAAATGAGGGGGAAGCCGGCGGGTATCCGGACGAGCATACTCATTTGCCTTGGGACGACCGTCTTCGTGCGTCTGGGCGGACTGGTCTCGACGGGCGCAGGCGATCCGACGCGCGTCATCGCCCAAGTGACGACCGGAGTAGGGTTCATAGGCGCCGGCGTGATGCTCGCGAGGGAGGGGCTGGTGCGCGGCGTCACCTCGGCCGCGGTCATATGGATGCTCGCAGCAATCGGCTGTGTGGTCGGGATGGGCCACTACAGCGCAGCGGTAGCGCTTGCGTTCCTGACGGTGGCGCTCCTGACCGGCGTTGAGCTGCTCGAGCGAGGTCTCTTGTCACTTCGGGGAGGAGACTACTCCAACGGTGACAAGACGGACGAGCGGTAGGACAAGGAATGCGGGTCTCCAAATGCCTGGACGCGCAAGACAGCTGGTCAAATCTCCCGAGGCGAAGCGAAGGCTGCGATACTTCACGGCCGCGCTATTCGGGGTGGTGGCGGCGCTCAGCTGGTGGAACATCTACACGGAAGGCCGTTCCACCGCGAGGCTGATAACGGCCGTTGTCGGTACCGTCGTCGCCGTGATCGAGATCTCTTTCCCGGAAAGGAGACGATTGCGCGGCCGGAACCGCAACGACGACTCCCGTGGGACCACGTGACAAGGGCGTGAAGCTGTCAGAGTGGACCTGTGTCGCCGACCGGTCCGCACCGCTCCGGAGGTACTGCGAAAGGTCTGCCGAACGCAAGGACCGCCGCAGACATGCTGATCATCGCGTTGGGGCTTCTCGTGGTCTTCCATGTGCTCGTGATGGCGGGCGCTCGGGGCGCCTCAAGCTCACTAGCCTGGCTCGCACCGTGCGAGTCGGCACGTGGGTCGTGTTCGCATACTTCGCGCTGAACACGCTCGGCAATCTCACGGCGGCGTCTTCCGTTGAGAGATTCCTTTTCACCGGGGTCAGCGCAGTGCTCGCGCTTCTGGCACTGAGGGTGGCAACCGGTAGATGACCAAGGGGGGAGGATGAGAACAGCAGCCGTGCTCCTTGCGTGTCTCTCGATGACGGCGGTGATGGGCTGCAGTTCAAGCACCGGGCCCGATGGACCAGACATGACTGCGGACGTGAGCGTGAGTCCGGCGTCCGGAACGGTGCTCACGGACTTCGTCTTCACTGCGACCGCGGGGTCCCGAGCCGACCGCGCGCTCGAATACCGGTGGGACTGGGAGAGCGACGGGATATGGGACACTGAGTGGTCCGCGGAGTCGATCGCGACCCACCGTTTCTCGTCGGGCGACACCGTGACGATCACTGTAGAAGCCGGAGACGGTTCTACGACCGATCAGGCCTCGGCGGATGTAGTGGTCGACAGCCGACATGGGTTCATCCTCGACAGGATTACTCTGCCCTCGTGGGTCCTGGCCAAGGGCCTGGCGTGGGACGGCTCCAAGATGTGGGTGACTAGTTGGGACCGGAACATGCTTGCGATCGATGTCGCGACCGGTGACTCGCTGGCGAGTATTCCCGGACCGAGCCACTGGACGGGCGGTATCGCCTGGGACGGCGAGTATCTCTGGACGGCTGACTGGATCGGTGGGCCACGGCTGAACAAGCAGGACCCGACCGACGGGGCCGTGCTGGACGGCTTCAGCGTGGTCTACACGGGACAGGTCGGCGGACTTGACTGGACCGGAGAGGTGTTCTACTACGGCAGCGACGAGCACGGAGGCCAGGGCGACGGTCTCGTCCACATCTACTCCGCGGACGGCACACACCTGTCCTCATTCGCATGCCCGCTGGGGAGCACAAGCCCGCGCGGACTCGCATACGATGGAGAGGACCTCTGGCTCACGATAGAGGAGTCCGACTCCCTGTACGTCGTCGACGCCGACGACGGCACCGTACTGAGGGTCATGCCCTATCCCGATGAGTGCACGCAACCGACGGAAGAGGGGATACAAGTGGTCGGCGATCACTTGTGGGCCATCGTGAGCAACGCCCCCTCCGAGTTGGTGCGTATAGTCCCGTGACAAGCGGTTGATCGGCGCGGAGGTGATTCGTGTCCTCGAGCCTTCAGGATGTTGTGAGGCAAGTGCTCCATTCTCGGTCGGGCGACTTGACGGAGAGAGAGAGACGCGTTGTCGAGAGATTCATGCAGCGCAGACGCGTCAGTCGCAACACGAACGACGAGTTTGCCGAGAGCCTCACGTTCGGACAGAGACTGGCCGACCGGGTGGCATCGTTCGGGGGCTCATGGCCGTTCATAGCTCTCTTCGGGCTGTTCCTCGCGTGCTGGATCGTGCTCAATGTCGTCATCCTCGCCGGCAGGGGCGGCGGGTTCGATCCGTATCCGTTCATCCTTCTAAATCTCCTGCTGTCCATGCTCGCGGCCGTCCAGGCGCCGGTCATACTCATGTCGCAGAACAGGCAGGCGGCGAAGGACCGGCTCGACGCCGCCCACGACTACGAGGTCAACCTGAAGGCGGAGTTGGAGATACTCGCCCTTCACGAGAAGCTGGACACCTTGCGTGACACGCAGTGGGTCGAACTGATCGAGCTGCAGCGGAAGCAGATCGAACTTCTGGAGTCCCTGCTGTTGAGGAGGAAGGTCCGCGCGGGCGAGGAGAAGACGTGACACAGAAGGCGGAGCACCCGCTTCGTGACGGCTTGCAGTCGGAGGCTGTGATGAACTGCCCCAGGTGCGGCAAAGAGATGGACGACGGTTTCCTGTACGTGCGCGGCGTCGGAGGGTCGCTGTTCTGGTCAGACAACGGCGGCGTGAGGTTTCCCTCTCGGTCCGGCTTGGAGCAGCTCGACCTGTCCAGGCTCAGCACCACTCCGACCGGGTCGCAAGGCATCCTGAACGCGCACAGGTGTGACGGTTGCGGATTGGTGGCCTTCGGTTCGCGCTGAGGGTGGAGTGCTTGACTCGTGCGGCCGTCGGACCTAGTGTTACGACGATGCGGCGGCCCCGTGTCATCAGCGGCGAGGAGACGCCACGTGAGCTACTACATTGCGAAACGACTGCCGGGTAGCTTCCCGGAGGCAGTAGCGGCCGTCAGGGCCGCGCTCAAGACAGAGGGCTTCGGCGTGCTGACCGAGATAGACGTGCGTGCTACGCTCAAGGAGAGGATGGGCGTGGAGTCGTGCGACTACGTCATACTCGGCGCCTGCAACCCGCCGTTCGCCCACAGGGCTCTCGAACTCGAGGAGCGGATAGGCCTGATGCTGCCGTGCAACGTCATCGTCCGCGAGACGAGCGACGGTGGCATCGAGGTGGCGGCCGTAGATCCGATGGCGTCGATGCAGGCGGTGGCCAATCCGGCGCTCGGAGAACTCGGAGCCGAGGTCCTGGAGAAGATGAAGAAGGTGGTCGCGAGAGCGTGAAAAGGGGGCAGAAGTGGCACACGAAGGACTGCACGAGGAGCGTTCCGCTCTGGCCAAGAGCACTCTTGACTACCACCGGGCGACCGTCTCGCTCATAGAGGAACTCGAGGCGATAGACTGGTACAACCAGCGCGTCGACGCGTGCGACGACGAGGAACTCAAGGCGATCCTCGCTCACAACCGTGACGAGGAGAAGGAGCACGCGGCCATGCTCTTGGAGTGGATTCGCCGTCAGGACGGTGCGTTCGAGCACGAGCTCAAGGATTACCTCTTCACTTCCGCGTCCATAACGGGACTCGAGGACGCGCACAAGGGGTAAGCGTTCTCCAGGCTCATGGAGGAGGAGTCCAGGCGCCGCGGGCGCCGGCGCTCATGTCCGACTTCCAGAACGTCTGCGAAGATGAGATCAGGGCGAGGTCGTACGCCCGACTCGGAGGCCATGCTTTCGAGGGCGAGAGAGCTTGACCCCGGAGGCGACTATCGTCTGGTGAGCGCCGGAGGGCTGGAAGGGCTTGTGCCGGGGTCGTTCGACCTGGTTCTTTCGGCGTTCACGTTCGACAACATCCCCACGGAGGAAGAGAGACTAGGGGCGCTGCGTTCGCTCAGGGCGTTACTCAAGCCGTCCGGCCGCATCGTGAGCATCGTCTCTTCGCCCGCGATGTACGTGAACGAGTGGGCTTCCTTCAGCACGCGAGATTTTCCGGAGAACGCGCTCGCCAGGAGCGGGGACGTCGTGCTGATAGTCATGCTGGACGTCGACGATGCTCGGCCCGTCGAGGATGTCATGTTCGACGGCGAGAGCTACCTGCGGCTCTTTGACGTTGCCGGCCTGTCGGTCCTGGAGACGCTCGAGCCGCTGGCCGACGGCAGCGAGAGCATTGAGTGGAAGAGCGAAACCGAGATCGCTCCATGGGTCCTGTACGTGCTCGGGGACCGGGCGGAGCAAGAGGAGGGGGAGAGGCAGTGACTGGCGGGCCTCGTAGCGAGGAGTACGTAACGGACATCGTGAAGCCCGGAACGCGCGATCATCTGGCCCTCAGGCGGACCGAGCTGGCGGCGGAACGGACGTTCCTTGCATACGTGAGGACGGCCATAGCGATATCGGCGGGAGCGGTGGGACTGCCTCTGCTCTTCGGGGGGCACGTGTTCAGGGTGAGCGCGTGGGTGCTTGCGGGCGGCGCCGTGGTCGTGTTCGTATGGGGTCTCAGGAGACTCCGGTCGGTCAAGAAGTGGATCGAGCGGCAGGAGGAGCTGGAGGACAGGGAGGATGTCTCTGACTCCTAGACGTGTGACCTGGCTCGGCGTCTTCGTCAACCTCGGGCTCTGCATTCTGAAGATCGGGGTGGGCGTCCTCGTGCGCGCTCAGGTGCTGGTCGCCGACGGGCTTCACAGCCTGTCGGACCTCGTGACCGACGCGGCGGTTCTGACCGGTCTGCGATTCTCGTCCAGGCCGGCGGACGAAGATCATCCCTTCGGGCACCGCCGCGTGACCACCCTCGTGACGATGTTCATCGGCGTCGTGCTCCTGGTGAGTGCGGGCTGGATCGTATACCGGGCGGTGGCTACCTACGCGGAGCCGCACGAGGTCGCGCTCGCCGGATTGGGGTTCTGGGTGGCGGCGGCCTCGATCGTCCCCAAGGAGCTTCTCTACCGAGTCACGAGGGGCGTGGGTCTCAGGGTCCACGACGCCTCGCTCATCGCCAACGCGTGGCACCACCGCACGGATGCCTTCACGTCGGTGGCCGCTGCGGCTGGACTCGCGGGCATTGTCATCGGCGGTCCGAGCTGGGGTTTCCTGGACCACATAACCGCCGCGGTCCTGGCGGCCTTCCTGGCCGTCGCCGCCGTCCGACTGATGTGGGAGAGCGTGGCCGAGCTGACGGATGCCGCTCCGGCGGCTCCCGTGGTGGGCCGTATCGCCGGCACGATTCGGGAGACCCCGGGGGTGCTGGGCTTCCAGGAACTTCGCGTGCGCAAACTCGGCGGGGCCCTCGGCCTTGACGTGCGCGTCCTGGTCGATCCGAAGTTGAGCGTCGTCGAGGGACACGACGTGGCCACTCATGTTCACGAGAGGGTTCTGAATTGCGGCTGCGAGGTGGTCGAGGCCATCGTTCACATCGAGCCGCTTGAGGGTGCGGCGCGGGCGGAGTGATGTCCCGATGTCGTGTGAGAGAGAGCCGGCCGCGACCGGGCGCCTGCGTTTCTCCCCGGTCGGCCTTGCCGGAACGTCATGGACGTGTCCGAGGAGAGCCCTCAGACGACCAGGATTCCCGCCGCTTCACTCGTACACTGTGAATTCCGACACATGGACGCGACCCTCCGGCGCGGACGCCCGGGCCCGGAGCGTCCGCACCGATGGGTCTGCCTTGGGGTGAGCTAGCGAACCGGCACGACGACGGTCCCGCTGAAGGACTCGCCGGCGGTCGTGAGACCCGAGAGAGTGAGAGTGGCCTCAGGCGGCGACACGATGTCAAAGATGTCGGTACGAGCGAACTTTACGACCAGGTCGCCGCAGGCATCGGACTTGACGGCCGAAGGCGTCACGCCGTTCATAGAGAGGGTTGCTCTGTCGACGAGCGAGTAGCGTATCGTCGCGTGCACTGTGATCCAGGTGCCTTCGGAGTCCATTTCGATGCTGGCGGGGGAGACCTGGATCTCCACCTCTAGTGCGGCCGCGCGGTCCTGCGAACTCGTCGCGGCCACCGGCGCTGCGATGCTGGTGTCGCCGCAGGCCGTGCAGGCGATCGAAGCAGCGAAGAGACAGACTGCAACTAGTGCTGTGGCTTGACGGCTGCTGATCACGTGATGCTCCTTTCGAGGAGACCGTGGCTTCTCGGTCGGGCGCCGGTCGGTATCGGTACCACGACTGCTGCCAAATGTTGCAGAACAAACAGGTCCGCGAACCGTATCTTGGAGTTCACCAGTTGCCGCTTTGTTCCCGGAGGACCGGGGGAGGTCTGCATGAGCAGTTGCTGGAGGATGCGCGTCGCTGCTGTACTGCCGATTCTGGCGGCTGCCACGATCACCGGGTGCGGGTCTGACTTCGTGCCCCGGAACTTCGAGGTTCCAGAGGGTTTCGTGACGACTCAGTTCGAGGTGAGGCCCATCACCACCTCAGACGCGGAGATGGATTACGAGGCCGTGATGGAGAGCGCCGACGTCATCCATGCCGCCCTTCTGAGTGAAGACTGGCCCGAACCGGACTTCACCCTGGCGGAGGACATGCGGCAGCTGGCCCTGAAGGAGCGTCTGTTCGACGAGAGGAAGAGCTTCACGTACGCCGTAGTGTCGCCGGACGCGAAGCGGATCCTGGGCTCGGTGTACGTCAAGCCGGGTGTCGGCGGGCCGGACGCTGCCGTCTTCATGTGGGTCCGGAAGGACGCCTTCGACCGCGGCCTCGATCCGATGCTGGAACGAGCGGTTCGCGAGTGGGTGGACAGGGCTTGGCCGTTCGAGTGGGTGGTCTATCCCGGACGTCCCGAGATGCCGGCCGGCGAAGTGATCGTGAGCTATCCGGTCGACAACGTGGACGGCGTGGTCGCGGGCTCGCCCGTCGTGCTGGACCCTGACGTCACGGCGGATGGAGGCGGATCGTTGCGGATCTCGGTCGGGGAACCTACCACCGTGGAGCTGTACGACGTCGGCGACCTGGACCTGGAGAACGCCACACTCGTCTATCAGGCGAATCTCAAGAGCGAGAACCTCGGGGGACGCGCCTACCTGGAGATGTGGTGCACGTTCGACGAGGAGGACGACTTCTTCTCTCGTGGGCTGGACTCTTCGGTGACGGGCACGAACGACTGGACTCTCTGCTCGACGCCGTTCTTCCTTCAGGCCGGTGAGAACCCGACGGACGTCAGGTTGAACCTCGTGGTCGACGGGGCGGGTACGGTCTGGATCGACCAGGTGCGTCTGCTGAAGCTGCCTCTTCAGTAGGCCGGGTCGTCGCCGGGACCGGCCTACCCCGGTCGCTGAGCGGCCTGTGGTGGTGGCTGGGTCCGCGTCGTATGGACTGGGAATGAGGCGTTCTCATGCGTTATACTTGCATGATGGTCGGTTGGGAGTGCTCTTATCTTCAGCGCCCGGGCCGTGCTGGCGGCGGTCCCGGCAGGAGCAGTGAGAGTAGTCTCGGGAGGGATCGGTGACGAAGCGAACGTTCGAGTGTTCCGACTGCGGTCACACCTGGCGCGTAGCCCACGGCCAGCCCCGTCCCACGGTCTGTCCGGAATGCGAGAGCGAGAACATCCAGAGGGCCGAGGCAGACCGGACCAAGGGACGTGACCGGCGTCAGGGCCGCGGCAAGAAACGCGGCGAGGACGCTTACTGGGATGACGAGTAGCGGGCGAGCGGACGCCGGCCGCTGCGGTCTGCCGGTGGAGCGATGAGCGCGGACGTCGTCGTGAGAACGGCGACCGCCCGGAGTGATCTCGATGCGGCCGCGGAACTCCTCCGAGAGTACGCGCGCGGGCTCGGGCTGGACCTGGCCTTCCAGGGGTTTGAGCGCGAGGTCCGAGACCTGCCGGGACGCTATGCGTCGCCCGGAGGTGCGATCCTGCTGGCGCTGTTGGACGGGAGGCCGGTCGGGTGTGTGGCCTTCCGGCCGTTCGGCGCCGGAGCCTGCGAGATGAAGCGGCTGTACGTGAGGCCCGGCGCGAGGCGAGGGGGCATAGGAAGGAAGCTCGCGCTGCGGGCGATCTACCTCGCGCGCGAGGCGGGCTACCGCAGGATGCTGCTGGACACCATGTCAGACATGGCCGAGGCGAACGGCCTGTACGAGTCGCTCGGATTCAGGAGCAGAGAACCCTATTATGACAATCCTCTGCCTGGCGCCGTCTACTATGAGGTGGAGCTGTGACGTCGACGGGAGGCGAACGTGAGACTGCAGGACGTAGATGAGAGCACGGAGATCACATTTCTGCACTGCCTGCACGATGAGCGTCCCGACGACCCGCGCGCAATGGGCGTCCGGAGGAAGTGGTACCGCGAACACGTCGGTAGCGGTCTCGTGGCCAAGGTACTGGTGCTGGATTCCGGCGAGGTCGCCGGACTTGTCCAGTGTCTTCCGATAGAGCAGACGAGTCTCGTGGGACGAGGGCTCCTGTCCGTGCTCTGTATGTGGGTGCACGGCTACGACCATCACATCGGCAACAAGCAGGGGAACGGCTACGGCCGATACATGCTCGAACGCATCGAGGCGTACGCAAGGGAGTCCGGCTTCGCGGGCGTCTCCGCGTGGGGTATGGACTTCCCGTACTGGAATCCGGTTTCGTTCTACGAGCACATGGGGTACGAGCGCTGCGACAAGGCCGGCGAGGCGGTCCTCGTATGGAAGAAGTTTGCGTCCGGGGCGGAGCCTCCGGCGTTCCGTCGCCGGCTGAAGGCGCCCATAGTCCGTCCCGACAAGGTGTCGGTGGCGGTGTTCTATGACGGGTCCTGCATGAGTTCGTGCGAGCAGTGTTTCACCGTCAGGGACGGTACCGATGGGCTCGGGGCACTGGTGGACTACATGGAGGTGGACACATCGGATCCCGATGTGCTGGCGGAGTGGGGCATACCGCAGGGTACCTTCGTGGAGGGAAGGCCGCACAGGCCGTACGAGCCGCCCTTCACAAGCGAGGTCCTGAGGAACGACATACTCGAGCTGGCGCGCGCCAAGGGACTGGATTCCGGTCCCTCGAGCCGGTCGGGCCTGGGCCGTGGAGTGGAGGACTGATGGGACTCGTTTCGTGGATTGTGTTCGGGGCCATCGCCGGATGGGTCGCCGGATTGATAATGGGCTTTCGCAACGGCTGTTGCCTCACGGTCATCGTCGGCGTGGTCGGGTCCTTCATCGGTGGACTCATCATGCAGCTCGTCACGGGACGGGGTTTCAGCTTCGCTTTCGACTTGCGCAGTTTTCTGGTCGCGATACTGGGGTCGATCGTGCTGCTTGCCATAGTCGGCGCGTTCGGACGTCGCCAGTACTCGTGAGCGAGTTGCTTCGAGGGCCGCGCTCTGTGGCGCGGATCGGGGACGGGTAGGAACATGGACCGCGAGCGAAAGCCGACCGTGGAGCAGGTGAGAGAGGCCAGGGGCAAGCGCGTCCCTGACGTCATCACGAGTGGTTTGGATGTTGTGTTCTGCGGCGTCAACCCCGGTCTCTACTCGGCCGCCGTCGGCTACCACTTCGCCCGGCCGGGCAACCGCTTCTGGCGGGCGCTCTACGATTCGGGGTTCACCGAGCGGGTCCTTGAGCCGTGGGAGCAGGACCGGCTCCTCGACTTCGGGTGTGGCATCACCAACCTAGTGGGCAGGGCCACGGCGGTGGCGGCGGAGCTTTCCGACGAGGAGTTGAGGCGCGGCCGTGGCCTCCTGAAGAGAAAGCTCAAGCGCTACAGGCCCCGCTTCCTCACAGTGCTTGGCATAGGGGCCTACAGGAGCGCCTTCGAGGCTCCCAGGGCGTCGTTGGGCGAGCAGGAGACCGGGATCCTTGGCGCCCGAGTCTGGGTGCTGCCCAACCCGAGCGGTCTGAACGCCCACTATCGTCCCGAGGACTTCGCGGGCCTCTTCTCCGAACTGCTCCAGGTCATCAGAGAGGATTCCGATCGTTGAGCATCAGGTTCCCAAAGGAGCAGGAGGAGCGACTCCTGTCCGCGATCAAGCGGTATGTCCTGGAGAACTTCGAGGAAGACCTGGGCGACCTCAGAGCTTCCCTCTTCCTGGACTTCGTCCTCAAGGCCATCGGTCCCGCGATCTACAACCAGGCGATAGCCGACGCCCAGGCGTTCCTTCTCAAGTCCACCGGAGACCTCGAAGCGACCTGCTACGAGCCCGAGTCCGACTACTGGAAGGACGAGCCGCGATGACTGCGGAGTCGAGAACAGGAGGTGCGGCATGAGATCGACGTGGGCGATCCTGCCCGTGGTGTTTGCGGTCTTGGTCACCGTGAGCACGGCAACGGCCGGTGTGGTGGCCGACGGACCCGCGGGCGTGCTTGATGCCTACTCTCAGGTGTTCGACGGCGGCGGCGTCGAGGCCCTGGAGAGCTTGCTCGCGAGCGACTACGATTGGGTCGTCGTGAACCAGCCCGAGGTCCAGATCCTGAGCAGGGACGATGTGGTCACCCTGACGCGCAACATGCTGGACAACGACAAGGTCGACGCGGTAGACCTCTCGTTCGACCGCTACACGCTTGAGCCCGGCTCGTCTCCCGACGAGTGGATCCTGGGAGACGTCCCCGCTACGCTGACCATGAGCGTAATCGCAGAGGAGGGTGGGGAGCCCGAGGAGCACGTGACGCGTTCGTGCATGAGCTTCTACGTGAGAAGGGTCCCCGGGACGGACTCGGAGTACGAGATCTACAGAGAGGTCAACTTCGAGGGAGTGGGCTGCGAGAGCGAGTGACGCGGCCCACCGGGAGGTGCGCTTGTCGTTCTACACCGCGGTCAACTGCATGGACGGCAGGGTGCAGCTGCCGGTGATCGAGTACCTGATGGCACGACACGGGGTCAGGCACGTCGACATGATTACGGAACCGGGTCCCGTCAGGATCCTCGCCGACGACGAGGAATCCTCGAGGTCCATCGAGAAGCGGATCTCGATATCGCTCGAGGCGCACGGATCTGCCGGCGTTGTGGTCGTGGCCCACGCAGACTGCGCGGGCAATCCACTCGGCCGTGAGGCCCAGCTCGGACAGCTCCGGAAGGCGGTGTCGAAGCTGGCCGAGCGGTTCCCGGGAGTGCCGGTGCGGGGGCTCTGGGTGGGTGCTGACTGGGAGGTGGAGGAGACCGGGATCGAATAGCGGGAGAGCCGGACAGGCGCGGGCGGCAAGACCGCGTCCGTTCTCTCCCGATGAGAATGGGGGAAGACGTTGACCGAACGCAGCACGAGGATCGTCGCGACGGTATCGCCCAGAACCGTGAACCGCATCTGCGGACTTCCTCTCGGCGGCACTCCGTCGGATGGGGACGTTGCGCGCGCCCTCGAAGCCCTGTCGGGCGCCGGCGTCGACGTGATACGGCTCAACCTCTCGTTCAGGGACGACCGCTTCATAGAGCAGGTCTTCGACTGGGTCCGAGACAACGAACGCGGCAAGGCCGCGAGCGTGTCCGTCCTCGGTGATCTGCAGGGGCCGAAGCTGCGCTTCGGGAAGTTCGAATCACGCGGCGAGGCCGGGACCGAGGGCGGGGTGGAATTGAAGAGGGGAGACGAGTTTCTGCTCTACTACAGGCGCGATCCCGGCGCCGCTGTCAGCGTCGACACGGCCGGCGACGCGAGTCGCGGGACGGTGCTTCTCAACGAAGACTTCTACGAGAGTTTCGGGGCATGCATCAGGAAGGGACTCGACGACGGACCGGTAGAGATATCGGTGGCGGACGGCAACACGCTCCTCAGGGTGATGGACAGAGCCAGCATCAAGAAGACGCACGTGGTCTCGGTCGTTGAGGTCGGAGGCCCGGTCTCCTCGCGCAAGGGAGTCATGCCGAAGCGCGTCGCGATAGACGTTCCCTCCGTTCTCACTGAGAAGGACCGCGACGATCTCCGGTTCCTCCTCCGAAAGGGCGGCCGCTACCTGAGTTTCATCGCGCTCTCGTTCGTCAAGGGTCCGCTCGATATCCTGCGATTGCGGGCCGAGATCGAGGGCTACAGCACTCACAGCGCGCATGTGCGGAGGCGCATCAAGGAGCTTGGTGCGCGAGGCGAGAGAGCCTCCATCCTGAAGCAGACGCTCCTCCCGAAGATAGTCGCCAAGATAGAGACGCGGGAGGCGGTAGGTCCGGACTCGCTGGACAGTATCGTCGACATGGCAGACGCAGTGATGGTCGCCAGGGGGGACCTGGCTCTGCAGATGGACCCGGATCGCGTCCCCGGCGAACAGAAGGACATCATCCGCAGGTGCAGACTCAGAGGGAAGCCGGTCATCACCGCGACGCAGATGCTGCACTCGATGCAGGAACACCCGAGGCCGACGCGCTCCGAGGTCAACGACGTCTTCAACGCGGCGCTCGACGGGACGGATGCCACGATGCTCTCTGGCGAGACCGCGAGCGGGATGTACCCAGTGGAGTCGGTCGCCATGATGGCGGGCATCCTGTCCACGGCGGAGCGCTACTGGCAGGACAGCAGGAGCGACATGGTCTCAGAGTGGGCCGGCGTCAGCAGATCGTTGGGCGACGTCGTGGACGCCGCGCGTGAGCGCCTGCCGCGAAGGGAACGAGAGCTGTCGGCGTCGCTCCGCGCGCCGTCCGAGAAGAGGCTGAAGGCGCTTCTCAACAGGCTGTACTCCGAGAAGCAGGACAAGACGGAGCGACAGACTACCACCGATATGGTGTGCATGTCGGCGTGGGCGATGATATCGTCGCCGGAGGTGGTTGGCATCGTTGCCGTCACGACGTCCGGCAGGACCGCGCGCATGCTCGCGAGGTTTCGACCCGACGTGCCGATCTTCGCGGTGACCCATGACGACGAGAACCGCAGGCAGCTCCTGCTCTCGTTCGGTATCAGGCCCGTGTCGATAGACGTGGGGTCGGCGACGGGCGAGAGGATATACCAGGCGGCTCTGCGTGCGCTGCGGGACGAGGGCTGGCTCGAAAGCACGAGCGAACGGGGCCCGCTTCGGGACCTCCTCCTCTTTGTATCCGGTTCGCCGCTCGGCGACCCAGGCTCCACGAACCAGCTGAGACTGGTGTCGCTCGCAGACTCTGGTCTCAGGATGACCGTTTAGATCCGTCCTCCGGCGTCGCGTGGGAATCCTTGGTTCCTCTGAGACGTCTTAACTAGGGTGCGTGAGAGCACCGAAAGGAGCCGAGGATGGAAGGCAAGTGGGAACACACGGACGGGTCACGCACCGGACACCGCGTGAAGTTCTACGGGCTTTCGACGTGCGGCTGGTGCCGGAAGACGAGGCAGTTCCTGGAGGACAACGATGTCTCGTTCGACTTCATATACGTTGACCTGGTTCCGAAGGGAGAGAGGGGCGAGGTCCTTGAGGAGCTGACCAGGTGGAATCCGAACAGGAACTTCCCGACCGTTGTCATAGACGACGACAAGGTCGTTGTCGGGTACAATCCTGATTCTCTCAAGACGGAGCTTGAGCTTTGAAGGACACGGCCAGGGAGCCCGGCGACGCTGTGCAGGCCCTCATCGAGAAGCTCGATCGGGACGCGGAAAGATCGGGATATCACCTGAACCCCGATAGGGAACAGGTGCGGATGCTGGCGGAGGGACTGCTGGCCAACATGGAGAGATACGGCTACGGATCGTGCCCGTGCAGGCTGGCGGACGGCGACAGGGATGCTGACCTCGACATCATCTGTCCGTGTGACTACAGGGATCCCGACCTTGGGGACTGGGGCGCCTGCTACTGCGCGCTGTATGTCTCTGCGGCGGTCTCCAGAGGGGAGGCCGAGGCTCTCCCCGTGCGGGAGCGGCGCCCGGCGGCCGGAGAGCGCGAGAGGCCGGGAAGTGAGAGGCGTGCCCAGGCGGTTCCTCGAGCCGGCGCCGAGCTTGAGTACCCGGTCTGGCGGTGTTCCGTGTGCGGCTATCTCTGCGCGCGGGAGCAGCCGCCAGATGTGTGTCCCGTGTGCAAGGCGAGCAGGGACAGGTTCAGGAGATTCATGTAGACCTCGCGGCCCGGCGGTGCCGGGCCGCGAGGCGTTCTCAGGCGGGTTGCCAGGCGCGCATACGCCGGCCCTATCCGGGAGGTCGTTGGCATGGAGGAGCGGGACACCCAGTCGCTCGAAGAGGAACTGGAGCAGTTCAGAAGAGAGAAAGAGAAGATCCGGCAGCTCGTGGGCAGGATAGGCGGTGCCGCCTCGAGCAAGAGAGACAAGGTGGTCAACATCGTCTTCGTGGCCGCGATCGTCGCTCTTCTGCTCGCCGATGCGCTCAAGCACATCGCGGGCTGGCCCATACCGATCTCTCCGGTCTTCTCGATCGAACTGGGTGTGCTGCTCGTCTCCGCGAAGATCATCTGGATGATCCACAAGCAGTCGAAGGTCGAACACTTCCAGTTCTGGATCTTGAACTCGATCGAGTTCAGACTCAACGACGTGGCGAAACGGATGAAGGAACTGGAGAGGCGCCTCGGGTAGCGAACGTCAAGGAGACGCGCGATGACTCGCCGCAGGCTCCGCATCGGGACCGGCGCCCGCGCGCTGTGGCGGCTGGGGTTGTCCACGGCCAGGCGCGCGCTGGCCGCGAGGGCGCCCGAGGCGGCGGCCAGCATAGGCTTCTTCGCCGTATTCTCGTTCTTCCCCCTTCTGCTCATACTCGTCGCCGTAAGCAGCGTTCTCCTGTCCAGGTTATGGACGGAAGAGGAACTGCTGGCGTCGGTGCTGCGCTTCGTCCCGGTGTCGCGCGACCTCGTGAGCGCAAACATGAGGGTCGTGCTGGGGGCCCGCGGCGCAGTGGGCGCAGTGGGCGCCGCCGGGCTTCTCTGGTCGGCGACGGGCGCCTTCACGGCGCTCGTGAGGAACCTGAACAGGGCGTGGCCCGCTGCGCCGCAGCGGGGCGCCGTGAAGTCGAGGCTCGTCGCCCTTGCGATCCTCGGTGGGCTCACCGGGATCGCCGTCCTCTATCTCGCGGCCAGGGCATCGACCCCTCTCGCGGCCAACTGGGCGTGGGCGGCCACGGCGGTGTCGCGCGCGCGGCTGTCGGCGCAGGAGGTCTGGCGAGGCGTGATGGTCGCGTTGGTTTTCGGGGGGCTGACTCTGCTCTACCGCCTGGTCCCTTCCGCCTACGTGAGATGGCGGCATGCCGTGATCGGGGCGGGCGCGGCGACGGCGGCCTTTGTGGCGGCCACCGCCGGGTTCGCCTGGTACCTGAACAGCGGACTCGCGCGGTACAACCTTGTCTACGGGTCCCTCGGGGCGCTGGTCGCGCTCCTGGCCTGGATATACCTGCTGGCCCTGATCGTGCTTCTGGGCGCGCATCTTTGCGCGTCGGTCGGCGAGCTGCACGGCCGGGGCGCCACGGAACTCACGGAGCGGGAAGCTCCGGAAGCGGAAGCGGCGTCAGGGGAACGCTGACGCTGGCCCTGCCCGTTTCGTCCGGAGGGTTGATGACGAGGCGCGACAATCTCACGCCGCCAAGGGAGACGCTCGTTCTCTGGGGTTCCGGTGTGTAGAAGGTGATGCCGGACATCTCCGACACATCCGGCAGACGTTCCCCGTGGATCTCGTCGTCGACGCGCTCGACGTCTATCAGAATCTCCTCCGGCAGCAGGTGTGCCTTCCAGACAAGGCCCCGGAGCGTCGTGTTGGTCCTGAGCAGCCTCGAGGTAGTGGTGACCCACACCTCTCCGGCCTCCTGTCTGGCCGCAAGCCCTGTCAGGGCCTCCACGGCTGACGGGTGCATCACGCCTTCCTCGGTGGCACCCCGCCAGGGGTGCGTGTAGACGGACATCCAGCCTCGCTTCGCGACCAGTTCGTGGAGCACTGCAGGAGAGAGCTGACGCGCGAGTTCTACGTTGCCGGCCGCGTCCATGCCTCGCTCCCTTCCTATGAAACGCCGGAAACAGTGCACCGCGGTCCCATCGTCGAGCACACACGGGAAGACGAGGCGGTTGGCGAAGACCGTCGATGCCCTCGCCGGGTCCCCGGCCATCCGATACCGCAGCGACTCGGCCGCCTGCGTGACCCTGTCGGTGAGAGTGGCACGCGCGTCCTGTCCGACCACGTGCGTGATGTCGAACCTCTCGACGAATCTGATCCCACACTCGAGCATCACGTCGACGTGGTACTCGCTTGAGCCTCGATCGTCGCCGCGCTGCTCCGGGAGGCTTCCAATCATCTGTGTGTTCCTGGTGCCCCCGTGGTTGACCCAGACCGGTACGGTCAGGTCTCTCTCCCGAAGATACGCTAGGGCTCGCTCCGCGTGGGCCCGCTCGAACCCGCCTTCGCTGAAATCGCCGTACGTGTGCAAGATGTCGATGTGGCCTGAGCGCACGAGTCGTTCGATCAGTTCGGCGTTGGCAGAGGGGCGGCCTTCGAGGGACGAGAAGACCGTGAAGTCACACCGGCCGGTAGCGTCGAAGAACCAGAAGCTGTGCGAGACCTCCAGCCCCAATCCCGGACCCGAGCGAGTCTCCTCGCGCGTGCCCACGAAGCGTGCAAGCTCCAGGAAGGCACTCCTGGTACGAAGGTCATCGAGGTCGCCGGTGATGGATAGTGCGGCGCAATAGGGGTAGGGCAGGTCGCGAAGCGTGACCTGCGTGGCTCTCACGTCGCTCACCTCTTTGGTCATCGGCTCGCCGCCTCCGGTCGGTGGACGGACGCCGCTCTTGGGAGGCATCGGACTCCTCGGTCGTCGGGCTCAGAGCGGGTCGCGAGTTTCACGCGACAGAATACGCCATGGAGCGACACGGGTCAACGCGCTGCCGGCAGTCACCGCTTTACACGGGCCGTTCTCACGGCTATCCTCGAAGCATGACCCACAAACACACCGACTCCTCGAGACTCAGGGACGGCCTCGCGCGGATACAGCGATTCGCGCGACTTTCGGCGCGCCAGCGCAACCAGCTGGTGTTGAATCGTATGGAGCGACGGGCGAAGGCCCGGAAGCTCCAGTCGGGACCCCGGATGCTCGATCTCGTGCCTACGCACCGCTGCAATCTGAGGTGCGTGGGCTGCGTCCACTACGACAACGAGGGTCCCGGCGACCTTTCGCTCCCGTTCTTCCGCTCGATCCTGGAGGAGAGCGCGCCCTGGGTCGTCCAGTACCGCTTCTGCAGTCTCGGAGAGCCGCTTCTGAACAAGGACATACCCGAGATGCTCGAGCTCGCCGCGCGGGCGGGTATCGGATGCAACCTCATGACGAACGGGACGCTCCTTACCCGGGAGCTGGCTGAGCATCTGATCTCGAAGGCGAGGCTCGACATTCTCACCTTCTCGATAGACGGCGCCACGGCCGAGACGTGCGAGAGTCTGCGCCGGGGGCTCAAGTTCGACGCCCTGCTGGACGCTGTGGCGGCCGTTGTAGACGCGAAGCGCAGAGCGGGTCTCGACCATCCGGTCATTCAGGCGAACTCGATCGCCATGAAGGACAACATCGATGAACTCCCGGACCTGGTGAGGCTCGCCGGGCGCGTCGGGATCGAGGACCTGAACGTGCACTTTCTGACGGTCGAGGGCGAGACGGGATTCGCGAGCTCGCTGTTCGACGAGCCGGAGAGGCAGAGGCGGGTGTTCGAGGAGGCGAGGAGAGCCGGTCAGGACCTGGGTGTCGTCCTGCACCTGCCTCCGGACATCGATGACACCTCGTTCAGGCAGCGATGCTATCTGCCGTGGGACACGCTCATTATCGACACTGACGGAACCGCGCGGATGTGCTACTTCTCCTGGGAGGAAGCAGTCGGCAACGTGGTCGAGGACGGAGGGATCAGGGCGGTCTGGAACAACGCGCTCTATCAGATGGTGCGAGGTACGATCGAGACCGAGTGCCCCTTCTACAGATACTGCGGACACTGCGGGTATCGCGTCGGCTATGCCCGGCGTGAGGCCCACGAGGGCAAGAACGCGTCGAACGCTGACCTCTTCAGCTTCGACTGGGAACGCGAGGGCGCCCCGCCACGCCCGAGCGGAACGAGACTGGCCAATCCGGACCACAAGTAGATCACATCGCACGACGACGAGTCGTGCGCAATCCGCTCACACGAACAGGAGGTGCTCGCGATGGGTGACCCACGCGTTCGGCGCTCCGATGTGACCGACGCCTTGAGGCGTGCGCTGGAACCCACGGACTACGTGCTGGCGATGTGGGAGGGGGGCGCGGCCGCGTTCGACCGCGTGGACGAATGGTCGGACATCGACCTCCAGGTTCTCTGCGAGGACGGTCGTGTCGACGACGTCTTCGAGGACGTCAGGAGGACTCTCGAGAGCCTATCTCCGATCGAGGCATCGTTCCGCTTCCCGGAGCCGACGTGGCACGGCCACTCGCAGGCGTGCTACAAGCTGCGCGACGCGAGCGAGTACCTGCTTCTCGATTTCGTCGCGATGCAGAAGGGGAACGACCGAGACAGGTTCCTGCAGCCGGAGATACACGGGCGAGCGGTCATCCACTTCGACAAGGGAGAGAGCCTCACCTTCGACCACGTCGACCCGGCCGCTCACGCGGAGTCCGTTCGGGCACGGGTGAAGCGGCACCGCGAGATATACGACATGTTCAAGCCCTTCGTGAGGAAGGAGCTCAATAGGAGAAACAGCATCGAGGCCATGGGGTACTACCAGTCGATGGTGCTGCGTCCGCTGGTCGAGCTGCTTCGCATCGTCCATTCGCCGATGAGGTACAACTTCTACACAAGGTACGTGCACTACGAGTTCCCTCAAGATGTGGTGCGGAGGCTCGAGGCTCTGTTCTACGTGTCCGACATGGAGGACCTGGTCCGGAAGTGCGACGAGGCCGACGCCTGGGTGGATGAGCTGCTGGAGACGATCGGCGAAGGGCCCTCGGACGAGGAGATAGCCGAGGCGGCCCAGAGGAGCGCGCGGGAGTGAAGGCCTGGAGGGTATTGCCGTGAAAAGGTCAAGATTCTGGCCCTTTTGTTGCATGAGAGCAAGAGCGCAGAGGCCATCTGCGGCGGGAGCGGCTCTGACGCTCCTTCTGGCCGCTTCTGTCCTGGTGGCGGACGAGCCGGTGGCGACGTTCTCGATCGTCGGGTACGACCCGGAGACCGGGGACCTCGGAGTCGCCGTCCAATCGAAGTTCTTCGCCGTCGGCTCGGCTGTGCCCTTCGCCAGGGCCGGCGTTGGAGCAATCGCTACACAGGCGCAGGGGAACATGAGCTTCGGTCCGCGAGGGCTCGCGCTCCTCGAACTTGGCGCGGCCCCGGACGTGACACTGGACACAATGCTGTCCGACGATCCGGACAGCGCGCACAGACAGGTGGGAATCGTCAACGCGAAGGGAGTCGCCGTCTCGTACACCGGCACCGAGTGCATGGAGTGGGCGGGAGGCCGGGTCGGCGAGAACTTCGCGGCGCAGGGGAACATCCTGGTTAGCGCGGAGACTGTCGACGCGATGGCCGAAGCGTTCGAGAACACGGACGGGATGCTGGGTGAGCGTCTGATGCGCGCCTTGGAGGCCGGGCAGGCGGCCGGAGGAGACTCCCGGGGCGTGCAGTCGGCCGCCATGGTCGTCGTTCGCGAGGGTGGTGGCTACGGAGGCCTGAGCGACCGCTACTGCGACCTCAGGGTGGACGATTCGGAAGATCCGATCGGAGAGCTGAGACGTCTCTTCGACATCTGGAAGCACGAGGCGCTGATCCTCGAGGGATACCGCCTCAGCGACGCGAAGGAGTGGGACAAGGCGTTCGAGGCGGGCCGTCAGGCCATAGCGCTGAGCCCGTTCGAGGGAGAGCCGCACTATCACCTGGCCTGCTTCTACGCGAAGGCAGGCATGTACGAGGAGGCCCTGGGAGAAATCGAGAAGGCGTACGAACTCGACGGCTCGCTGCCGTCGTGGGCGGCCGAGGATCCCGATCTCGAGCCCATCAGGGAATCGTCGCGAATGAAGAAGCTGCTCCGCGAGTAGTTGCGCTTCATGCGACCGGTGGTCCCGGTCGCCGGTCTACGTAGAGGCGCCGGCGGGCAGCGTGGCGGAAGGTGGACGATGTTCTGGAGAACGGATCGTACACAGCCCGGCAGTCCGTCGGACGACTCTAGCCCTCGCTCACGTTTCTCTCGCTCCGGCGCCGATGCCGCCGGCCGCAAGGGAAGCTCCGGGGTCAGGCGCAGCGAACTCGAAGCGATCTTCGGCGGCGTGACCGACCTCATTCGTGTGATCGACACCGACACCTACGAACTGCTCTATCTCAACGACGCCAACAGGAAGAAAGCGCGCGAGCTCCTCGGCGAGAAGTGCTACTTCGCGCTGCAAGGGAGAGGGTCGCCCTGTCCGCACTGCTCAGTCTCGAGGCTGCTCGCCTCGGACTCCGAGATCGTCGTGGTCCGCGAGGGGTTCGACGAGGGACACCGGTTGTGGCAGAGGAACATCGACCGTCTGATCGAATGGCCCGACGGCCGTCGCGTCCTCCTCGAGGTCGTCACGGACATCACCGACCAGAAGCGTGCCGAGCTGGCGCTCAAGGAGTCCGAGGGGAAGTACCGTCAGTTGTTGGCGAACGCTCAGGAGGGTATCGCCGTCCTCCAGGACGGGGTGCTCTGCTTCTTTAACCCGAGGTTCCCCGAGATCGTCGGCCGGCCGCCCGATGAACTTCGGAGCATGCCATTTGTGGAGATGGTCGACCCGGCCGACAGGTCGCTGGTCTCGAGGACTTACGAGAAGAGGATTCGCGGAGAGGTCGTCCCGAGCGACTACGAGTTCCGTGTGCTCACCGGAAGCGGGCAGACGCGGTGGCTCGAGATCAACGCGGTCCTGATAGGGTGGGAGGGCCGGCCGGCGACGCTCAACTTCGTGACCGACGTCACCGAAAGGCGCGCCGCGGTCGACGTCCTGCGGTCGCGGGAGACGCTGTTCCGTTCGACGATCGAGTCGATCGGAGACGGCATCCTGGTGGTGGACCGCGAGGGCAACGTAACGCACGCCAACGAGCGCTACGCCGCGATGTGGAACGTCACTCCGGAGATGTTGGCACAGAGGGATGTGCGGCTCCTGCGGGAACACGGGGCCGCGCAGATAGTCGACCCGAAGCCGTTTCTCGAGCGCACGGAAGCGCTCTACTCGTCGGACGAAGAGAGCTTCGACACGATCGAGTTCAGGGACGGCCGGTCGATGGAACGCTACTCGTCACCGCTCGTACAGGACGGCGGGGTGACCGGACGTGTCTGGTGTTTCAGAGACGTGACCGAGAGCAGGGCGGCAGAGCGTGCGCGGCGCGAGAGTGAGGAGCGCCTTCGCCTGATGTTCGAGACGGTGAAGGACGCAATGTTCGTCATCAAGGACGGCGTGTTCGTCGACTGCAACTCGCGCGCGCTCGAGATGTTCCGCGCGGAACGCTCTCAGATCGTGGGTCACCCGCCCGGCGTGTTGTCTCCGCCCACACAGGAGGGAGGCCGCGACTCGGTCGAACTCGCGGCGTCGCTCATGGAGGAGTGTCTGGGCGGCAGGCCTCAGTTCGCGGAGTGGGTGCACAGGAGGTTCGACGGCGTGGACTTCGCGTCCGAGGTGACGCTCGACGGCTTCGAGCTGGTCGGCGAGAAGTACGTCCAGGCCATCGTACACGACGTTACTGAGCGGAAGCATGCCGAGGAGGTCCGGGATGTTCTCTTCCAGATATCGCAGGCGGTGAACGAGGCCCGCGGTCTGGACGAGCTGCTCGCGACCATCCACAGGCAGCTGGGACGGCTCATCAACACGACGAACTACTACGTCGCGCTATACGACGAGACCACGGACACCTACACGTTCCCCTATCACATCGATGAGGAGGACGAGCTGGAAGAACTTACCCCGATCCAGCTCAAGAAGAGCCTGACCGACTACGTCCGCCGCACGGGCAAGCCCGTCCTCGTGGATGAGGAACTTCACCTGGAGCTGGAGCACGCGGGCGAAGTGGAGCTGGTGGGGGCGCCGTCCCCGATCTGGCTGGGCGTACCACTCAAGGTGGAGCAGCGCGTCATCGGCGTGGTCGTGGTACAGAGCTACGTAGAGGGTTCTCTCTACACCCAGCGAGACCTCGACATCATGACCTTCGTCTCAGACAACATCGCGGTGGCCATCGAGCGCGTCCGCAGCAAGGAGCAGAGGGAACAGCTCGAGGCCCAGATACAGCACGCCCAGAAGCTCGAGAGCCTGGGCGTACTCGCGGGCGGAATCGCTCACGACTTCAACAACCTGCTCACCGGCATTCTGGGCAACGCCGACCTCGCGCTGCTCGATGTTCACCCTGATTCGCCCGCGTGCGGCTCGCTCCGGGAGATAAGGGCGACCGCCCAGCGGGCGGCCGATCTGTCGAGGCAGATGCTCGCGTACTCCGGCAAGGGTAGCTTCGTCATTGAGCCGATCGACCTGAACGAGGTCGTGCGGGAGATGGCCAGCCTGCTCGAAGTCTCCATTTCGAAGCGCGCTGAGATGTCGTACGAGCTATCGGACAGCATACCGATGGTGGTGGGAGACGCGACGCAGCTCCGGCAGGTCATCATGAACCTGATCACTAACGCGTCGGACGCGGTCGGGGAGGCGGACGGAACCATCACGATCGCGAGTGAGGTGAAGTATTGCGACGACTCCTACCTGGCGGAGTGCTACCTCGTTCAGGACGTCCCAGCCGGCTCGTTCGTCAGCCTGAGCATCTCCGATACCGGGTGTGGCATGGACGCGGAGACGGTGCAGAAGATATTCGACCCGTTCTTCACCACGAAGTTCACCGGACGGGGGCTCGGTCTTGCGTCCACGCTGGGCATCGTTCGCGGTCACGGCGGAGCCGTGCGCGTCAGCAGCGAGCCCGGCGTGGGGACGACGTTCGAGATACTGCTGCCGGCCGGCGACGAGAAGCTGCCGACGACTGAGCGTCCCCGGCAGGAGGCCGGGACCGTGGCGGGCGTTGGAACGGTGATGGTCGTCGACGACGAAGAGACGGTTCGCGAGGTGGCCGCCCGAATGCTCGAGCAGTCGGGGCTCAGTGTCGTCAAGGCGAGCGACGGGCTGGAGGCTGTCGCGTACTTCAAGGACCACGCGTCCGAGGTAGGCTGCGTCCTTCTGGACCTCACCATGCCGCGCATGAGCGGCGAGGAGACGCTCGAGGCGCTCAGAGAGATACGCGCTGACGTCAAGGTCGTCTTTTCGAGCGGCTACAGCGAGCAGGAGGTCGTGGGCAGGCTGGACGACGAGAGCGTGGTCGGGTTCGTGCAGAAACCGTATCTCATCTCGAAGCTCGTCTCTACGATCGGCGACGCGCTGGCTCAGTAACGCCTGCCCGCCACCGCACCTGACGAACACCCGGGGGCGGAGCCGCCCCGAGTGTCGCCACGAGGCCGATCCTCAGAAGATGGCCACGAGCGCCACGCCGGCAATTGCGGCGGCGACCGCCGCCGCTTTCCTGAGGCTGATTCCCTCCTTGAGCACCACCGCGGCTATGGGCAACACGAAGACGGCACTCGTCTGATTCAGTATCGAGGCCGTGGATGCCTGCGTGTACTTCATGCCGGCGATCCAGACGAGCATGGCCACGTATGTCCCCATGACCGCCGCCGGCACGGCGACCCTCCACGACCTTGACGGTTTGAGGGTTCTCCAGAGGTCCCTGTGCCTGGGAGACACCACCGCAAGGACAATGAGCGCGGCCATCCCGCCCGCGAGTCTGACGGCGGTCGACCAGAGCACCGGCGACCGGTCCAGCACCGGCTTGGCCAGAACCACCCCGAGCGCCATCAGAGCCATCGAGAGCGTGGCGAGACCGACGCCCTTGCGGATGTCCGAGGGGCTGCTGCCCGGCGGAGGCTCGTGCCCGGCCGTCAGGAATATGCCGAGCATGATCAGGCCGGCGCCCATGAGGTCACCCGGGGACAGCCGCTCGCCGAGGAAGAAGAACGTGAAGAGGATCACGAAGGGGCTGTACGACAGACTTGCGACCTGGGAGAGGCCGGCACCCACGAGGTTGAGGCTTCTGAAGAATACGGTGTCCGCGACCGCGATCCCGATCACGCCCGACAGGATGAGAAGGGCGTAGTCCGTCGCCGGCGCCTCGCGCACGACCTCGAGTCGGAGGACGATGAATGTCGCGCCGAACATGGCCGTGGCGACCGCGTTCTTGAAGAAGTTGAGGGCGATCGGGCGCAGTGTCCGTCCGCTCAGACGGAAGAGCACGACCGATACCGCCCAGACGAGCGCGGCCACAACAGAGTAGAGTTCACCGAGGTGCGAGTCGGTCATGCCTTCAGCCTCTGATCAGGACACGGGGTGGAGGAAGTCGCTTCCTCCGGAAGAAGCGAGGCTAGCACGGGTGGTGGGCGGGGGCCACAACTAGTGACTGCCGTCGGGAGCCCAGAAAGAGCTTGCCCGGTGGGCCAATGCTTGTATAATCGGTGTGCTAGCACGCAGAAGGTCGCTTCTGCGTGCCTTGGTATGGAGAAGCGGGGGGTGACCGAGCGCGCCCCGAGGATCGGTGTGCACCGGGGCGACGGAGCAGGGGGCCGACCGGGCCCTCAAGCTGGCGCCCGCGCACCGCGTGATCGTGCCGACGGAGGGCGCATGGGAACGAAGCGCGACGTAGAGAGCCTGCTGGCGAAGGCGGCGAAGCCGAGTGAAGACGCGATGAGGCTTCATCCGTTCTACAAGGGCAAGCTGGCGGTGACGCCGAAGTGCCGCATACGAGACTTCAGCGATTTCGCCATATGGTACACCCCGGGCGTTGCGGCCCCGTGCAAGGACATAGCGGCGAATCCGGAGAAGGTGTACGAGCACACGAACAAGGGGAACCTCGTCGCGGTCGTCTCGGATGGCACGAGGGTCCTCGGGCTGGGCGATATCGGTCCGGAGGCGGCAATGCCGGTGATGGAGGGGAAGGCCATCCTCTTCAAGTACCTGGGCGGCGTCGACGCGTTCCCGATCTGCATCGACACGAAGGACACCGATGAACTCATTCAGGCGGTGAAGTGGCTGCAGCCGTCGTTCGGCGGCATCAATCTGGAAGACATCGCACGGCCGAAGTGCTTCCGCGTCCTGGACACGCTGCGCGAAGAAATGTCGATACCGGTGTGGCACGACGACCAGCAGGGCACCGCTGCCGTGACGCTGGCCGGCCTGACGAACGCCCTCAAGGTCGTGGGCAAGGCGAAGGAGGATGTGGGCATCGCCCTGATCGGAGCCGGGGCCGCGAACATAGCGATCTCGAGAGTCCTCATCGCCGCAGGCTACCCGCCCGAGAACATGGTCATGGCGGACGTGGACGGCATCCTCAACCTCAAGCGCGACGATCTCCGGAACGACAAGGAGATGTGGCATATGTGTGAGGTCTCCAACAAGGAGGGCCGCGCGGGAGGTGTTCCAGAGGCGCTCAGAGGCATGGACGTGTGCATAGCGCTCTCCGCGCCGGGGCCCGGCACGATCCTTCCCGAGTGGGTCAGCTCGATGGCCCACGATGCGATCGTCTTCGCATGCGCGAACCCTGTGCCGGAGATATGGCCGTGGGAGGCCAAGGAGGCCGGAGCGAGGATCGTAGTGACGGGACGCTCGGACTTCCCGAACCAGGTGAACAACTCGCTCGGTTTCCCGGGCATCTTCCGGGGCGCCCTGGATGTGGGCGCGACGACGATCACGGACGAGATGTGCATCGCCGCCGCGGAGGAGATAGCCGCCTGCGCGGAGGACAAGGGTCTTCATGACGAGCACATCATGCCGACCATGGACGAGTGGCAGGTGTTCCCGCGGGAGGCCGTTGCGGTCGGAATGAAGGCCATAGAGCAGGGCGTGGCAAGGCTGGACCTTACGCGCGAGCAGCTGTATGACAAGAGCTCGGCCATCATCCGGCACGCGAGGGAAGAGACGCAGTGCCTGATGGAACATGGCCTTATCGAGATGGCGGAGTAGGCTGGTGAGACTCCCGACGACCGACGTCGGGGGTCGGGACTTCGGAGGAGGAGAAGCACATATGGTAAGAGGCATCGTCGTTTTCGCCGCTTTTGCCGCGCTCCTGATTCTCTGCGTGCCGGCGGCCGCGAACCCCACATTCTACGGCTACATCAAGCTGGACGCCTCGCTCGACTCGGCGAAGACGAATGACGGAGACTACGCCTACATCGTGCTGCCGTACCCGGAGGGCGATGAGGACAACGAGTTCAACATGACGGCGAAGCAGACCAGGGTCGGCATGAAGTTCACGGCTCCCGAGGGCGAAGCCGTCGACGTCTCGGGCAGGATCGAGTACGACTTCTACGGCGGCGGGGCCGAGAACAAGCCGAACCCGATGCTCAGGCACGCATTCCTGAACATGGACTTCGGAAGCTTCGACCTGCTCGCCGGTCAGACGTCGGACGTCATCTCTCCGCTCAATCCCACGACCCTGAACTACATCGTGTTGTGGAAGTCGGGGAACATCGGCTACCGCAGGCCGCAGATCAGACTCTCGACCTCGATGGACGTCGGGGAGTCGGCGAGCCTCGGCGTCGCGGTGAGCGCGAACAGGAGCATGGGGCGCGACCAGGACGGCGAGGACACGGGGCAGCCGTCGGTGCAGGGGAGGGTGGCCTTCGGGACGAAGCTTATGGGCGGAAAGCCCGCCACGCTCGGAGTCTCGGGCGCGCTCGGCAAGGAGACCGACGCGGTCGGGACGGAGTTCGACCAGACGGCCCTGTGCTTTGACCTGATGCTCCCGCTTGGAGACATGGTGACCCTGCAGGGCGAGTACTTCACCGGCAAGAACCTGGCCATCTACCTCGGCGGCGTCGGACAGGGCATCGCGGAGGAGCCGGCACCTGAGGAGACGCGGGAACTCGCCACGGACGAGATCGAGTCGTCCGGTTGGTGGGGCCAGCTGACGCTCCGTCCCAACGACATGGTCTCCCTGAACGTGGGCGCCGGGACCGACGATCCGGAGCTTCCGGACTACGCGACGAGCGACATGATCGAGAAGAACACGACCTACTACGGCAACGTCATATGGAACGTGACCCCGTCGGCGTACATCGGAGTGGAGTACATGATGCTCGAGACGGAGTACGTCGGGACCGAAGAGGACCCGACCTCGTATGACGACAGCAGGGTGCAGCTCTCACTAGGATACAAGTTCTAATCACGGTCCGTTGAAAGGAGAAGGACATGGCGGAAGAGAAGAAGGACATTCAGGTACTTCTGGCAGAGAACCGCGTGTTCGAGCCGCCGGCGAAGCTGGTGGAGAACGCGAACGTCACGGCCTGGATGAAGAAGCACGGGATCAAGACGCTCGACGAGCTTCTCGAGAAGTGCCAGGACATAGAGTGGTTCTGGGGTGAGATGGCGTCCGAGCTGCTGGACTTCTACAAGCCGTACGACAAGGTGCTCGAGTGGGACGCTCCGTGGGCGAAGTGGTTCGTCGGTGGCAAGTACAACATCGTGCACGACGCCCTCGACAGGCACATGAAGACGAGCAAGAAG
>CAYNQF010000021.1:0-31299 GCA_964399265.1 uncultured bacterium
GCGACGGCGCAGTCGTCATAACGGGCGTCGCCGGGATACGAGAAGCCGCGCGCGGCGAGCTGACCTTCCTGTCCAATCCGAAGTACGAGCAGTACGTGCCTTCCACGGGTGCGTCAGCCATCCTCGTGGGAGAGGAACACCGCGATTCCGGGTTCCGGCTCCCTCTGCTCGTGGTGAAGGATGCCTACGGGGCCTTCGCCCGCATCATGGAAGTCCTGGTGCCGCGGGAGGAAGAGCAGGTTCCCGGGATCCACGAGCGGGCGGTCGTCGACCCCTCGGCCCGGCTCGGTGAGGGTGTTTCGGTCGGTCCGCACGCCGTGATCATGAATGACGCGGAAATCGGAGCCGGCACGGTCGTCCATGCTGGAGCGTACGTGGGACGGGGCGTCAGAGTCGGCCGTGACTCCGTCATCCACGGCAACGTTACCCTGAAGGCAGGCTGTTCTCTCGGGGATCGGGTCATCGTTCACTCCGGAACGGTGGTCGGCACGGACGGCTTCGGGTTCGCCCTCGGCGCGGGAGGCGTCGACCACAGGAAGGTTCCCCAGCTGGGCACCGTCGTCATCGAGGACGACGTGGAGATAGGCTCGAACGTCTGCATCGACCGGGCTACCATCGGAGAGACGCGGGTCGGCAGGGGCACTAAGATCGACAACCTCGTCCAGATCGGGCACAACGTCGTCGTGGGCGAGGGGTCCGTCATCGTCGCTCAGGTTGGGATATCGGGCAGCTCCGAACTCGGGCGCAACGTCGTTCTGGCAGGTCAGGTCGGCGTCGCGGGGCATCTGGTGATAGGCGACGGGGCCGTCGTGGGAGCGCAGTCGGGCGTGACCGGATCGATACCGGCCGGCGCCGTGGTGTCGGGTTACCCTGCGCGGGACCACAGGGTCACGAAGCGGTTGCTCGCGTGCATACAGCAGCTGCCGGGGCTCTTCCGCAGGGTGCGCGAGCTCGAGAAGAAGACGGAAGATCTCGGGGAGGAGTGATGGCCAGAGAGCGCCAGCAGACGCTCAAGGGCGAGTGTTCGTATACAGGCGTTGGAATACACACCGGCATGGAGTCGACGGTCACGTTCAAGCCGGCGCCTCCGGACTCGGGGATCGTCTTCGCGCGAGTCGACCTTCCCGGTGCTCCGAGGATACCGGCGTCGATCGAGTGCGTAGTGCAGAGCGCGGACTACCCGCGCCGCACTACCCTGGGGCAGGGGCCGGTTCGGCTCTACACAGTGGAGCACGTGTTGGCTGCCCTCGTCGGGCTCGGGGTCGACAACGCCGTCGTGGAACTGGACTCCGACGAGCCGGCGGAGCCTACCGATGGAAGCTGCAAGCCGTTCGTAGACATAATCCGGAAGGTGGGTCTCAGACAGCAGGACGCGGCACTGCAGTACCTCGAGGTGGTGGAGCCGGTCGCCTACGATGAGGGTGACGTTCACATCGTGGCGTCGCCGCACGACGGGTTCCGCCTCTCCTTCACTATAGACTACTCGAATCCGACGATCGGAACGCAGTTCGCGAGCTTCGAGATCACCGAGGACACGTTCCTCAACGAGATCGCGGCCGCTCGCACGTTCGCGTTGGCGAAGGACGTGAACGACCTGCAGAGGCGCGGGCTCATCAAGGGCGGCAGTCTCGACAACGCCATCGTCGTAGGAGACGACGGCATCGTCAACAAGAGCGACCTGCGCTTCCCCGACGAGTTCGTCAGACACAAGATACTGGACCTCCTGGGCGACCTCGCTCTGCTCGGCCGGCCGATAAGGGGACACGTCTACGCTTCGAAGTCGGGCCACGCGACCAATGTCCGCTTCGTCGAACTCCTGCGGAAGTCGATCAAGCGCGGCAAGATCAAGCACGGGGTCACGACGAGCTGGGACATCGGAGCAATAGAGCAGATCATGCCCCACCGCTACCCTTTCCTGTTCGTCGACAGGATCCTCGAGCTGGACGACAAGCGAGTGGTCGGTGAGAAGAACTTCACGATGAACGAGTGGTTCTTCGCCGGGCACTTCCCGGGCCACCCTATCGTACCGGCCGTGCTGCTCGTCGAAGCGATGGCCCAGGTGGGAGGGTTCCTGTTGCTGTCCAGGGTCGACGACCGGGAGTCCAAGCTCGTCTACTTCATGCGAATCGACAACGCCAGGTTCCGGAGGCCGGTCAGGCCGGGCGACACCGTCCGGTTCGAGCTGGAACTCCTGAACCTGCGTCGAGGCACCTGCCGTATGCGCGCATCCGCTTACGTCAGGGGCGAACTCGTCGCCGACGGAGAGCTGTGGTCTCAGGTCGTCGACAGATAGACGGAGAACCGGATGACACGTGTCGATAGCAGGGCCGTTGTTCACGAGAGCGCGGTGTTGGCGTCGGACGTCGTGGTCGAGCCGTTCGCCATCGTAGGTCCGAACGTCACGATCGCGCGCGGCACCACGATAGGGTCCATGGCGCTTGTCGAGCGGAACACGAAGATAGGCGAGGAGTGCACCATCTGCCACGGGGCCGTGGTCGGGACGGCTCCCCAGGACCTCAAGTACGACGGCGAGCCCACGCATCTCGAGATCGGCGACAGGACCACGATTCGCGAGTTCTCGACGATCAATCGCGCCACGGGCGCCGGCGAGGCCACCGTCGTGGGCAGTGATTGCCTCATCATGGCTTACGCCCACGTCGCGCACAACTGCTTCATCGGCAATCACGTGGTGATCGTGAACGCGGTCAACCTGGCCGGGCACGTGTCGATCGACAGTTTCGCGATCATCGGGGGCATGACGGCCGTGCAGCAGTTCGTGCGCGTGGGCGCTCACAGCTATGTCGGGGGCGCCTGTCGCGTGTCCAAGGACGTCCCGCCGTACTTCAAGATCGGTGGCGTTCCCACGCGGCCCATCGAAGTGAATACAGTCGGGCTTCTGAGGCGCGGCTTCGCCGAGGACACCTTGAACAAGCTCCGCCAGTGCTATCGTCTTCTCTATCTCTCGGACCTCAACACCACGCAGGCGCTGCGACGCGTGCGCGATGAGGTGACCACGTGTCCGGAGGTGGAGATCCTGATCAAGTTCATCGAAGACTCGCAGAGAGGGATAATCAAGTAGCGTCCGGAGGGCCCTCCTCGGATCGCGCACGTTCGCCGCGCTGTCCCGGGTGGTCGTCCTGCCGCGCTCGCGTTCCCGGAGGTGTCATTGCTGAAGGTTGGTGTTGTGGGAGTGGGACATCTTGGGCGCCACCACGCCAGGGTCTACTCCGAGCTTCCTGACTGCAGCTTCGTCGGGGCCTACGACACGGACGCAGACCGTGCCGTGGCGGTCGCCGGCGAGCACGGCGGCGTCGGCTTCGAGGACCTGCCTTCACTGCTCGAGGCCGTCGATGCGGTGAGCGTGGCCGTTCCGACGACCGACCACCACTCCGTTGCCCGCGAGTGCGTGGAGGCCGGCGTCCACATGCTCATCGAGAAGCCCATCGCCGCCGGCCTCGAGGAGGCCACCGACATCGTTGAGTCGGCGTCGGGCCGCGGACTCGTGCTGCAGGTCGGGCACATCGAGCGCTTCAATCCGGCCATACGGGCGGCGATGGACGTGCTGTCGGCCCCGAAGTTCATCGAGGCACACCGGCTCGCGACCTTCGTGCCCAGAGGCACCGACGTCGCCGTCGTGCTCGACCTCATGATTCACGACATAGACCTCATCCTGGCGACGGTCGACTCGGAAGTGCAGGACATAAGCGCGGTGGGCGTGCCGGTTCTCTCACCATCGGTCGACATCGCAAACGCGCGCATAGGTTTCCGAAGCGGTTGCATAGCCAACGTGACCGCGAGCAGGGCGTCTCGCGAGAGGGTGAGGAAGATCCGGTTCTTCCAGCCTGACGCCTACATCACCGTCGACTGCATGGCGCCCAGGGCGCAGGTCTTCAGGAAGAAGGACCTGTCTCCCGAGCTGCTCGGACGGCTGGCCGCGGGAGGGATGCCGGGCGGGTTGTCCGACGTCGTTGACTACGAGGACCTGGCCATCGACACGACGGAGCCCTTGAAGCTCGAACTGGCTTCGTTCGTGGAAGCAGTGACCGGCGGACGCAGGCCCGTGGTCTCGGGAGAGGACGGCCTCAGGGCGCTCGGGGTCGTTCTCGAGATCCTCGATCAGATCGCGGCCCAGCAGAAGCGCGCCGTCTGAGCGCGCCCGCCCGTCTGATCGTCTCGCGTCTCTCGGGAGGCGGGACATGGCCGAAGAGCATGAGAGCATCCTGATGGTGGCCGGAGAGGCGTCCGGCGACCTTCACGGTTCAAAGGTGGTCGGCCGACTCGGGGAGATCTCTCCCGAGACGCTCGTCTACGGCGTGGCCGGTGAGCGCATGGTCGAGGCCGGCATGGAACCGGTGTTCAGGTCGGTCGACTTCTCGATGGTCGGTTTCGTCGAGATCGTGCGACACGTGCCGAGGCTCAGGCGCGCCATGGACACGCTGGTCGGGCTCGCGGTCGAGCGCCGCTCGCGCGTCGCCATCCTCATAGACTATCCCGGTTTCAATCTCATCCTAGCCCGCCGCCTCAAGGCCGCGGGCGTTCGCGTGCTCTACTACATCAGTCCGCAGGTGTGGGCTTGGGGAGAGGGACGGGTCCGGAAGATCGCCGAGCGCGTCGACCGCATGGCCGTCATCCTGCCCTTCGAGGTCGAGTTCTACCGCGAACGCGGCGTCGAGGTGGAGTTCGTGGGACACCCGCTGCTGGAGGAACCGTGGGTAGCGCGAGTCGCGGGCCCCAGGTCCGGACTCGGGGACCCGCTCGTTCTCGGACTGCTCCCCGGGAGCCGGCGGCAGGAGATCTCGAAGCATCTTGGGGTCATGCTGCATGCCGCGCGCCTGCTCCGCGCCCGGGTGCCGGGCCTATGTGTGAGGCTCGGGGTGGCCCGTGGCGTCGACCGGTCGTGGCTCGAGTCTATGGGCGGCGGCGGGCTCGACGGCGTTGCGCTCGTCGGTCCGGAGGATGTTCACGACATGATGACAGGGGCGACGGCCATGATCGTCGCTTCGGGGACGGCCACGCTCGAGGCGGCCTGTGCCGGGACGCCGATGGTCATCATGTACCGGACGTCGCCAGTCTCGTACGCGCTGGCGCGCTCGATGGTGCGCATACCACACATCGGGCTCGTGAACGTCATAGCGGGGGAGAGCGTCGTTCCCGAGGTGCTGCAGTCGGAGGCGCGGCCCGGAGAGCTTGCGAGACTGACGGCGCCCTTCCTCACCGACGGGGACCTCGTGGCCAGAACGTCGCGCAGGTTGTTCGAGGTTAGGAGCGCGCTCGGAGAGCCGGGGGCGAGCGACCGCGTCGCGCGCATGGCCCTGTCGATGATCAGGGACGAGGTCTGAGAGCCGGCGGCAGGCAGCGGGCGTCCGCAACGGGCGCCGGATCAGGGCCGGGACGAAGGCTGGTGGGGCGGCCGGCGGCGCCGGTCGCGTTGGAGGCCGATTGCGGGCGAAGCTGAATACGCGCGACAGGGTCATGGTCGCGGCCGCCGGGCTCGCGGGGCCCGCCGTCATAAGGGCGCTGGGAGCGAGTTGGCGTTTGCGGGTGAGAGGCTACGAGGCCGTGGAGGCGATGCACGCGCAGGGCAGGCCTGTGATATACGCGCTGTGGCACGGCCAGCTCCTCAGTCTCGAGTACGCGCACCGGGGGGCCGGCATATGCGTCATGTCGTCGTGGCATCGGGACGGCGAACTGAGTGCGCGCGTGCTCTCCGGGCTCGGGTATGAGGTCGTGCGCGGGTCGACCAGGCGCGGGTCCGTTCGCGGGCTAGTCGGCATGTTGTCAAAGGTGAAGGAAGGACACGACCTCGCTATCACGCCGGACGGGCCCAAGGGCCCCGCGCGCATCGTGAAGCCAGGCGTCCTCTATCTCTCGGAGAGGTCGGGAGCGCCGATCGTTCCCCTGGCCGTCTGGTCGGACCGCGCGAAGCGCCTGTCGAGCTGGGACGGCTTCTCGGTGCCCCTCCCGTTCGCCAGGGTCGTGGTCGCGCACGGGGATCCGATCGAGCCTGATCCCGGCGCGCCGGTGGAGGCGAGAGCGGAGGCCCTCGCCGCGACGCTCGAGGCGCTAACCGACAGGGCGAGCAGGCTTTGGGACAAGGCAGGTTGAGGGACGGCGCCGGCGGGCTGGGAGCGGCGTCGACGATCGGGCGACCGGTGGGAGCCGGACGACGGAGAAGATCGTTGCGCTACGGCTTATACAGATCACTGACCTGGGTCGTCTGGGCGCTGGCCCTGCCGTGGCTCTCCTTCCGGCGTAGGGCGGGGGGAGACGAGTGGCGGGAGCGCGCAGGCGGGCTGCCGTCCTGCTCCGGCGGCATCTGGGTGCACGCGGCCTCGGTCGGCGAGGTCGCCGCCGCGGCGCCGCTCGTGACCGCGCTCAGGGACGCGGGCGAGGAAGTGCTCCTCTCGGTGATGACGCCGACCGGCAGAGCAGCGGCCGCACGGCTCCAGGGCGGTCGCGTCACGGTGGCGTTTCCGCCCGTCGATCTTCCCCCGTTTGTCGAGACAGCGCTACGGAACGTCTCTCCGCGCGCACTTCTTGTCGTCGAGACGGAACTCTGGCCGAACCTCATCGTGCGCGCGGCGGCCCGCGGCGTTCGGGTGGGCATCGTCAACGGGCGGCTGTCGCCGTTGAGCGTCCGAAGGTACGGCTCCGCATTGTTCCCCCTGGCCTCCATCGTAGACGCCGTCGAATTCGTTGCCTGTCGCTCGAGCGAGGACGCCGCCGGCTACGCGCGTCTCGGCTTCCCCCGGGAGAGGCTGACGGTTGCCGGCAGCCTCAAGTTCGACACGCTTCCCGGGCCTACGGACCTTGGTGAGAGGGAGTCGATGAGGTCTGAGCTCGGTGCGCGGGGAGACGCGCCGGTCGTGGTGTTCGGGAGCGTGAGACCCGCGGAGGAGGAAGCGGTCGCTCTCGCCGCCCTGCGGCTTGTGAAAGACCGCGGATGTCGCGTGGTGATTGCGCCCAGACATCTCGAACGCGCGGCGACCCTCAGGGACAGGCTCACGGCGCTCGGGCTTGCGGTGTCGCTGCGGTCCGAGGGCAAGGAGCGGGACACGGACGTGCTGCTCCTTGACACGACGGGCGAGCTGGTCCGCCTCTACTCAGCGGCCGACGTCGCGTTCGTCGGCGGCACTCTTGCGCCGTACGGAGGGCACAATCCCCTCGAGCCCGCGGCCGCGGGCGTCCCGGTCGTCATCGGTCCGCACACCTCCAGCTGCGAGGAGGACGCACGAGCCCTCCTCGAGAGCGGCGGGGCCATTCGGGTTGCGGACGGGGCCACGATGCTCGAGGCCGTGATCGGGCTCCTCGACGACGACGCGGCACGGGCCGAGATGGGTTCGAAGGCGCTCGCGTCGGTGCGGAAGGGCAGAGGTGCGACGGCGCGCATAATCGAACTCATGAGGTCCAACGGTGTGCTGCCGGCGGGATGTTCGGAGGTGCGATGACCGGGGAGATCGGGCGCGTCCGTGCGAACATGACCCCGGGGATCGTCCGGTGGTGGAGTGACGCGGCCGCCGGCCGCCGTGAGCCGCGTTCGGTCTCCGCGGCGGTCTTCGGGCTCCTTGTGATGCTCTCCGTGCCCTACGGCATCGTGAGTTCCCTGATCTCGTGGTATCGGGCCCGGCGTGCCGTGCAGCTCGCCGTCCCCGTGATATCGGTCGGCAACCTCGTCGTTGGCGGAACGGGCAAGACGCCGCTCACGATATTCCTGGCGCGCAGGCTGTCGTCGATGGGCAGGTCGGTCGCCATCGTGAGCAGAGGTTACGGCAGGCTTTCCCGAGGCGTCGTCGTTGTGAGCGAGGGTCAGCGTCCGCTGGTCGGATGGCAGGACGCGGGAGACGAGCCGGTTCTGGCAGCGATGGTCACGAGGGGCGTTCGCATCGTGGTCGGAGCGGACAGGGTCGCCGCCGCCCGGTACGCCGTGGACAAGCTCGGGGCCGATGTTATATTGGTTGACGATGGACTCCAGCATGTTCACCTCGCCCGAGACCTGGACGTCGTCGCCGTCGATGCACGACGTCCGGTGGGCAGCGGCTTTCTGATGCCCGCGGGTACCCTGAGGGAGACTCCCACGGGCGTGGGAAGGGCGGGCGTGCTGGTAGCCACGAGGTGCGCGGGTCCGGGGACCGGGCGGGTGGAAGCCACGCTGGGCCCGCTCGCGCCCGGGGCGTCGGTCGTGGCCACCAGGATGAGGCCGGCTGAGTTCTGGGACGTGAGGAGCGGTGACGCCGTCGATGCGTCCGCCGTCAGGGGCCGGCGCTGTCTGGCCCTGTCGAGCATCGCGTCGCCCGCCGACTTCGAGTCCACTCTAGCGGCGGTCGGCATGGACGTCGTGGCCGCGCTGTCGTTCCCCGACCATCACAGGTACACGGAGCGCGACCACGCCGAGATACTGGAGATGGCGCGGGACTCGGGGGCGGAGTACGTGGTGACGACCGAGAAGGACGCGGTCCGCCTCGCGGCCTGGCGGCCGACGGTGCCGCTCGTGGCCCTTGGAATAGAGATCGAGGTGCTGGAGGGAAGGGAGTCGCTGGACCGGGCTCTCCAGCGCGCGCTCTCGAGTGGAGGCATGGATGGAGCTTCAGGACTACGCAAGACTCTCTGACGACGAGCTGACCTCGCGGATACTCGAGCTCAAGCGCGAGAAGGGCGCCGTCATACTGGGCCACAACTACCAGATCGACGCCGTGCAGCGGGTGTCGGATTTCCTGGGCGACTCCCTGAAGCTCGCCCAGCTCGCGGCCGAGACGGAGGCACCGCTCATCGTTCTCTGCGGTGTGCGCTTCATGGCGGAGAGCGCGAAGATCCTGAATCCGGGCAAGAAGGTGATAATCCCGTCGCAGTCGGCAGGCTGCCCGATGGCCGACATGATCACGGCTGCGGAACTCGCCTCGTTCAAGTCCGAGCATCCCGGCGCTCCCGTCGTGTGCTACGTCAACACGACCGCGGAGGTCAAGGCCGGCAGCGACGTCTGTTGTACCTCGTCGAACGCGGTCGACATCGTGGACGCGCTGGGCGTGGACCGCGTGCTCTTCGTTCCCGACCGCAATCTGGCCGCGTACGTGTCGACCAAGGTCGACACCGAGGTCATTCCGTGGAACGGCTTCTGTTACGTCCACAACATGTTCGTTCCGGAGGACGTCCAGCTGGCCAGGGCCGAACATCCGGGCGTGCCTGTGGTCGTGCACCCGGAGTGCCCTCCCGACGTCGTCGAGCTTTCCGACTACGTGGCCTCGACCGGCGGTATGATGAAGCTCGTGGCCGACCACGACGAACTCATCGTCGGCACCGAGATAGGGCTCATCGAGAGAATGAACCGCGAAAGGCCCGAGGGCCGATATTACCCGCTGTCGGCCTTCGCGGTCTGCCGCAACATGAAGATGACGGACCTGCCGCGGCTGGCGTGGGCTCTGGAACACGAGCGCTTCGTGGTGGACGTGCCCCGGGAGACGCTGGGCGGCGCGTCCCGCGCGCTCGAGAGGATGCTGGAGCTATCGTCCCGGGCGGGACGCTGAGTCCGGTCCGACACGCCGGTGCGCGGCCCCGGGGCCACGTGATCCTGCGGCGCGCCGCGCGCCGGAAGGCCACTTCGAGGGACAACGGATGCAGTCAGCAGAGTACACCGTCGTAGGCACCGGCATCGCCGGGCTGACCTTCGCGCTCAGTGCCGCCCGAACGGGGAAGGTGGTCGTCGTCACCAAGAAGGACGACGCGGAGTCCGCGACCAACATGGCCCAGGGCGGAATCGCCGCCGTGCTTGCCGGAGCCGACTCGTTCGAGCGTCACATACAGGACACGCTCACCGCTGGAGTCGGCCTCTGCAACCGCGAGGCGGTCGAGATCGCGGTTCGGAGCGGTCCCGACTCGATCAGGAGGCTGATGGAGTGGGGAACTCGCTTCTCGACCGTCGACGGAGGTGATGAACTCGAACTCGGCAGGGAGGGGGGACACTCGGAGAGGCGCATCGTCCACGCGTCCGACATGACCGGCCGCGAGATCGAGCGGGCTCTGCTGGCGGCGGTCGACGCCGACCCCAACATAGTCGTCCTCGAGAACCACATGGCCATCGACCTTGTCGTGAGCGACGGCTTGGACGGGAGGCCCGCCTGCGTCGGCGTGCACGTTCTCGACACGACGCTCGGGTGCGTCGAGACGATCCTCTCGAGGATCACCGCGCTCGCGACCGGCGGTTGCGGCAAGGTCTATCTCTACACCACCAATCCCGACATCGCCAGCGGTGACGGCGTAGCGATGGCCTACCGCGCCGGCGTTCCCGTGAGGAACATGGAGTTCATCCAGTTCCACCCGACGTGCCTCTATCACCCATCCGTCAAGTCGTTCCTGATCTCGGAGGCGGTGCGTGGAGAGGGAGGTGTGCTGCGCGCCCTGTCCGGCGAGAGGATCATGGAGGGAGTCCACCCGCTCGAGGATCTTGCTCCGCGGGACATCGTGGCGAGGGCCATCGACAAGAGCATGAAGATGACCGGCGACAAGCACGTGCTGCTTGACGTCACGGGAGTCGGTGCCGACCGCGTGCGGACGCGGTTCCCGAACATATACGGCAGGCTCATGGAACTCGGCATTGACATGACGTCCGAACCGATTCCCGTCGTTCCGGCGGCCCACTACCTCTGCGGAGGTGTGGCGTCTGACCTGTACTGCCGCACGGAGGTCGCCGGCCTCTACGCCGTCGGCGAAGTTGCCCACACCGGCATGCACGGGGCGAACCGCCTGGCCTCGAACTCGCTCCTGGAAGCGGTCGTGTTCAGCCAGCGGGCGGCCCGTTCGGCCATCGAGGAGGTCTCAGAGTCCCCCGCGAGGCCGCGCGTCGACGGGCCCGTCGACTGGGAGGGGAACGAACCGGGCACCTCTCAGGAGGGCGTCCTGGTGGACTACAACTGGGACGCCGTGAGAAGGCTCATGTGGGACTACGTGGGCATCGTCCGCAACACACGCCGCCTGGAGCTGGCACTCGAGCGCATGGGCCCCATAGTCGAGGAGATCTGCGAGCACTTCGGGAAGCAGCCGCTCAATCAGGACATTCTTGAACTGCGCAACATCGCCATGGTCGGCGAACTCATAATCAGAAGCGCGATGGCGAGGAGGGAGTCCAGGGGGCTTCACTACGTGGAGGACTATCCGAGGACCGACGACGTGAACTTCCTGAGGGACACCGTCATCGACGGCGGCGACAAGTGCGGACGCCCGGAGGAAACGCTCCGGGGAGGTCACTCTGCATGAAGCGGATCGTCCCAGGATGGTTGGTCATTCTGCTGGCCCTCGCGGCAGGTACGCCCGGTTGCGCTTCCGAGGGAGGAGACGAGAACGTGAGATCCAATGTCGAAGGCCCGCGCGGACACGTGAGGCCGCCGGCGGTCGCCGGGGCGTTCTATCCAGGAGACCCGGCCGTCCTGGCGTCGGAGCTGGACGAGTTCCTCGACGCCGCGCCCGTGGCGAAACTCGACGGTGACATCGTCGCCCTCATCTCGCCGCACGCTGGATACGTCTACTCCGGAGCGGTCGCCGCGAACGCGTATGTCCTGCTCAGGGGCCGTGAGTTCGACACGGTGGTCGTGGTGGCGCCGTCACACAAGTTCGGTTTTCGGGGGGCGTCGGTCTACGACGGAGATGGCTACGAGACGCCCCTGGGCGTCGTCGACATCGACCGCGAACTCGCCTCCGCGATAAGGGACGCGTCGAGCTCGTTCGTCTACGAGCCGCGCGCACATGCCGCGGAGCACTCGCTGGAGGTTCAGGTTCCGTTTCTTCAGCGGACCCTCGGGCGGTTCGAGCTGGTGCCGATCATACTTGGTTCGCAGGACGAGGGTACGGTCAGGACGCTCGCCTCTGCGATAGCGGCGGCCGTCCGCGCGAGCGGACGCGGGGATCGTGTGCTCCTCGTGGCCAGTTCCGACCTCTCACACTTCCATCAGTACGACGAGGCCGTGGCACTCGACTCGGTGGTCATCGAGCACGTCGACGCGTTCGACCCCGAGGGCCTCCTGCGCGCGCTCGCCTCCGGCGAGTGCGAGGCTTGCGGGGGCGGCCCCATGGCGGCCGTGATGATGGCCGCGAGGGACCTCGGGGCGGACCGGGCGCGAGTGCTCAAGTACGCAAACTCAGGCGACGTGACGGGTGACCGCTCCGGCGTCGTCGGGTACATGTCCGCGGTGCTGACCAGACCGGCCGCGAAGACATCAGCGGGGAAGAACCCGGCAGCTGACTCGGCCCACGATCCGCCCGCTTCGCGGACGACGACCGCGTCGGGCGCGACGAGCGAAGAGGTCAGGCCCTACGAAGGACTGACCAGCGATGAGAAGCACGCGCTCCTGGTTCTGGCCCGGCGCGCCATAGAGGCCAACTTGGCGGGCGAGCGCCCGCCCGAGGTCACCCTCAAGACGCCGGCGCTCGAGGAGAAGTGCGGGGCCTTCGTTACGCTGAACGAGCGGGGGCGGCTCCGTGGCTGCATAGGGTACGTGGTCGCCGTGAAGCCTCTGTACGTGACCGTGCGGGAGATGGCGGTCCAGGCCGCGGAGCACGATCCGAGGTTTCCCCCGGTCAGAGTGACCGAACTTCCGGACATAGAAATAGAGATATCGGTCATGTCCCCCCTGCAGGAAGTGAAGGACGTTTCGGAGATCGTCGTGGGGCGCGACGGACTGGTCATCCAGGGTTCCGGGCACAGCGGTCTGCTGCTGCCCCAGGTAGCGACCGAGTACGGATGGGACAGACAGACGTTCCTCGAGCACACGTGCACGAAGGCCGGACTTCCGACCGACGCATGGAAGCGCGACGACGTGACGATCTTCAGGTTCAGCGCGGAGGTCTTCGGTGAGAAGGAGTAGCGGCGGGGAACACGGCGGCGGGTCGGGGCGACGAGCGGTTCTTCTCGCGACCCTCGGCTGCGCGGCTGCGGCCGTCATCGTGTTGGGTGTTCTCGGGCTCGCTTCGGGCGGCTCAGGCGCGGGGGAGGTGGGCCGCTTCACGGCCCGGGAGGCGAGCTACTGGAGCGCGCTCGACAACGGATGGGTCAGGTGTCAGCTGTGTCCCAGGGAGTGTGTTGTCCCCCCGGGAGAGCGTGGACACTGCGGTGTGCGCGAGAACCGCGACGGCGTCTACTACACGCTGACCTACGGCGACCCGTGTGCGATACACATCGACCCGATGGAGAAGAAGCCGTTCTTTCACTTCATGCCCGGACGCACGGTGTTCTCGATAGCTACGGCGGGGTGCAACCTCGACTGCAAGTTCTGCCAGAACTGGCAGATCTCGCAGGCCAGACCCGAGGAGCTGCGGAACTACGACATGGCGCCGGAGGACCTGGTGGAGGCGGCCCTGGAGAGCGGCGCGCCCGCCATCGCGTACACCTACTCGGAGCCGACGGTCTTCTACGAGTACATGCTCGAGTGCGCGAAGCTCGCGCACGAGAAGGGACTCAAGAACGTCTACCACTCCAACGGGTTCATCAACGAGGAACCGCTCCGCGAGCTCTGCCCGTACCTCGACGCGGCCAACCTCGACCTGAAGGGCATGAGTGAGGAGTACTACAGAGACATGTCCGGTGGGTCACTCGCCCCGGTGCTGCGCTCGCTCAAGATACTGCACGATGAGGGAGTTCATCTGGAGGTGACGACCCTGGTCGTGCCGGGCAGGAACGACTCGCCGGAGATGATCAGGCGTCAGTGCCGGTGGATGGTGGAGAACCTGGGGCCCGACGTGCCTTTGCACTTCTCGAGATTCCATCCTCAGTACAAGCTGACCGACCTGCCGCCCACGCCGGTGGGGACGCTGGAGCGCGCGAGGGACATCGCGCTGGAGTCGGGCCTCCGCTACGTCTACATCGGCAACGTCCCGGGACACGACGCTTCCGACACGCGCTGCCCGTACTGCGGGGCCGCTCTGGTGGAGCGAGTGGGCTACCAGACGAAGGTGGTCGGGCTTGAGGATGGCAAGTGCTCCGCCTGCGGAGCGCCGATAGCGGGCGTCTGGCAGTAGGCGGCTCCGGCTCAGCGACCCTCCCAAGGGGCTGTTGACAGGACGCGTTTGGTGGCATAGAGTTACATCAGTTTCCAATATCCCATTTGACCCCCTGAGGCGATTCGACTGTGATTGGATCGAAGAAGGAGGAGCGGATGCGTGCACTCCTGATAGTCCTTTTCTTGTGCCTGGCTGCCAGCGCCTGGTCTGCCACCATCACGGTTCCCAACGTGGACCTCGAGATCAGCGAGATCAACCAGGCCATGCAGCTGGCATCGGCGGGCGACACCGTGCTGGTCAGCGCCGGCGTGTACGACAGCGTGCGCGCCTACTTGACGCCGCTCGGCCTGAGGACGGCGATCGTCAACATGAAGGACGGCGTCACTCTTCTGGGGCGGGACAGGAAGGACGTCAAGATCGACCAGCGTGACGCGGAATACGGGGTTCTCTGTCTGAACGTCGGTCCCGAGACGGTCATCAGCACTCTGACCATTCGGGGCGGCACGTCGCGGGGCGGTGGGCCTCTCGACGACGGAGATGGACGGAGCCTGATAGCCGGCATAGCGTGCGTGGAAGGCGCGAGCCCCACGATCGACCGGGTGACCATCAGCAACACGTCCACAGGACTCGTCGTGAGGAGCGACTCGAGCCCGTCGGCGCCCGAGCTGACCAACGTGATCATCGCGAGGGGCGACCATCACGGCGTCTACATCTACGAAAACGGCGAGTCGCCGGTCGTGCTCGACCACTGCACGATCGTCGACAACTTCGACAACGGAGTCTACGTGTTCGGTGGTTCCGTGGAGATCACGAACACCAACATCACGCACCAGATGAAGAGCGGCATCAAGGCGTACCTTGCGTCGCCCCTGGTGAGTTACTGCAATCTCTTCTGGAACGACTCCGAGAGCACGCCCCCTGAGAACTACTCCGGGATGGCCGACATGACGGGCATCGACGGCAATGTCTCGATGGAGCCGTACTACTGCGACTTCACGGGCTCGGCCGGGTATGACTACCATGTCTGCTACGCGTCCGACATCGTCACGCTGGGCGAGGGTGGAACTCCCATCGGCGCATACGGTGGAGGGTGCACCAACTGCGTGGCTCCGGTGCAGGCCGCGAGTTGGGGCGCAATCAAGGCCATGTTCCGCTGAGGTCGAGCGGCGAGAGCGACAAGTCTGACGGGGTCCCCGGTGCGGGGACCCCGTTCGCCATGGGGGTTCCTCCGGGGCCGTCCGCTGGATCATCACGCGGCGGATGAACGCCTGAGCGCGGCCGGCACCGCGAGCGCGACCAGCGCTCCCGCGTTCAGAAGCGAGAGAGAGAACATCGTTCCCGACAGCCCGAGAACAGGCAGCAGGAGGACGGCCGTGAGCGGCGCGCCCACGGCGGCCCCGGCCAGGTCCGCCCCGTACAACCTGCCGCCGGTGGCGGCGGGCGAGGAGCCGGCCTGTACACACAGTCCGGCGGCCAGCGGGAACTGGACGCCCGCCAGGAGGGCCGCGCCCACGACCAGGAGCGGGAAGATGTTCGACCACGCCACGAGCTGCTCCGTCCCGAGCGAGGCCACCGTCTGGACGGCGCGAAGGAGTCCCAGGGGTACGAGCATGATGGCCGCCTGCAGCAGGAGGTAGGAGCCGGCGCCCGCACCGCGGAGCGCCGCGCGCCGTCCGAGCCAGCCCCCAACCGCCAGTCCCGCCATGAACGCGGCGACGATCACGGCGACGCGGTCGTACACGTATCCGTACAGGCTCTGGTAGGTCATGAGGGAGGCGATCTCCAGGCTCATCTCCGTGAGACCCACCACGAAGACCGAGAGGAAAACCGGTCCGCGGAGTCCTCCGGAGCGCCGCCTTAGCGACGCGAGGCCCAGAAGAGCGAGCGCGGCGGAGACAAGGGCCGCGTTCAACACGCTCACGCGGCCGGACGCCCCGGCGAGGAGGCGCCTCTCGCCGGAGAGCTGTCTGTCCCACACGAGCAGGCTCAGGTAGTAACCGCTGGGCTTGAGGTCGGTGTTGAGCGAGCGTGGCGCGAGCGACAGCGCCAGGTCGAGGTCGGCACTTCTGTCGGCCGAGAAGCGGTCGGCGAGGTAGTAGTCGCGGACGTACGCCAGTTCAAGACCGCGCTCGGCCACCCTCGCGGAGAGAAGGGCCGGGTCGCGCGTGAGCGGAGTGTCTCCCTCCGACGCGAGGACGTGGCATGGGTCTCCCGGCGTCAAGAGGACATTGGGGAACACGTGACACAGAGTGTTGCGGACGCACTCGAGGACCGCTGCGAGTTCCGCGCTCACGTAGTTGTCGGCCGACGAGAGACTGAGGCCGAGCACTCCGCCGGGAGCAAGCGTCGCTCTCACTTCCTCGAAGAACTCCAGCGTGTAGAAGCGGTTGAGTCTTGCGGTGGTCGGGTCGGGCGCCGACACGATCACGACGTCGTACGGTCCCGTAGCTCTCTTGACGAAGAACCTGGCGTCTCCGTAGTGCAGCGTCACGCGCGGGTCGCCGAGCCCGGCGGTCATCTCGGGTCCAAGCCACCTACGGGCCTCCGACACCGTTGCGGGATCGAGCTCGATGCAGTCGACCGAGCGGACGCTCGGGTGCTCGAGGACCTGGTCGACCGCACCGCCCAGGCAACCTCCCAGCATCAGCACGCGCCGCGGGGCAGGGTGTTGGAGCATGGTGATCTGGACAGCCTCCTCGGCGGCCATGCGGTCCGGTGCCGAGGCGGTCAGGACGCCCGATTCGTAGACGCTCTCCTGTGTTCCCACCCGCGTTGTGACGATCCTGCCGTAGACCGTGTTCGCCTGAGAGACGAACCCGAGCGACCTCCACTGGGCGGCGACGGAGGCTTCGTCGATGCGCTTCGAGACAGGCCCGACGGCGACGGCCAGGAGCGCGGCGACCGTCAGGAGCGTTACCCGGCGCGCGGCCGAAGCTCCCGCGCCGGGGGCGGCGAAGGAGACCAGTGCCGCCGCGGCGGCACTGGCGGACGCGGACATGAGCGCCGTTCCAACAGGATCAACGTGGGGAAGGAGCAGGAAGCTCAGCAGCGCGCCGGCGACCACGGCTCCCAGGGCTTCGAGCACGTAGGCCCGTCCGATCACCTCCGCCCCGCGCGTCCGGCCGGACGACATGACGGATATGGAGCAGGAGAATACGAACCCGCTCACGAATGCGAACGGCACAACGGAGACACCGGCGGCGGCCAGAAACTGTGATACTCCAGCGAGTTCCCCCGACGGAGCTCCGATGGCGAGACGTGCCAGGCGGGCCACGATCAAGGATGCCGGCGACAGCGCGGCCAGGACGACGAGGGACGAGACCAGCGCGTTCGCGCCGGGTCTCGTCCTTCGTTCGACCACCGCGTACGCCGTTCCCCCGGCGCCCGTCGACAGGAGCCACACGGCCAGCGCGAGGCCGAACGACATCTCGTTGCCGCGCCATGCCACCATTAGTTCGCGGAGCAGCAGTGTCTGGGCGGAGAGCGCCGCGTAGCCGGCAACGCCGACGGCGACCGCCGTGGCCACGAGCAGCCGCCGAGTCCTCTGATTTGTCCGATCGAACATGCCCGGAGTCTAGCAGACGGGGGCCCGTCGTGGGAGGTCGGAGTAGCGGCAATTGACGATGGCATGGTCGCTTAGACCGACAGAAAACGGTTGACACTTGGAAGACTCGTCTGTTAGCCTTCGGTCCATCGGGCAGCGTGCGGGCCGAGGCGTCAGTTTGTATCCCGGCGCGGCGCCCGGGGCGCTGCGCTTGCCACGGACGGCGGCGTCTGTATATGTCGTGGGACCGCGCGCCACTCGGTCGATTCGGGATGGATCAATGACCAGCCATGCAGGCAGCGGAGCAACTCGCGGCGGGCCCGGACAGTCGTCCCGGCCACGGGGCGACGGTTCCCCTTCTCTGGCCCGTCTCGTCAACTGGTATCTCCTCCGATTCAAGAATCCGGAGCTCGTGTCGTTCGCGGAGGCATTCGGCAGCGTGCAGCGGATCCTCGTCGTGCCGGAGCGCGGGGTCATAGGCGCGCTCTTCGCCATGCCGACGATCCGGGCCATGCGCAGGGGATTCCCCGAGGGCAAGATCGCCGTGTTGGTCGAGGAGGAGGACAAGGAGTTGCTCGAGGGGCTGCCCGAGGTCGACAGGGTGGTGGGCTATACGCTCCCGGGCGGCATCAAGAGACTCTCTTCGCTGTCGTCGCTCGCGCGCAGGATGAAGTCGTACAGGTTCGACATCGTGATCCTGCTCGACCGCGTGTTCAACCTGGAGCGCGCCTTCATATGCTACGCAACGGGAGCGATCGTCAGGGCGGGTCTGCAGAGTGACGAGAGCCATCCGTTCCTCAACCTGGAAGTGAGCCGCAACGTTTCCGGGCGTACGAGAGCGCAGCTGGGACTCGAGATCGCGCGCGTGATGGGGATCGACACGCGGTCGCTCGGTCTGAGCTGGCAGGTCCCCGAGCGCGAGAAGCGCCTCGCTGAGCAGCTCGTGCACTTCCGCAAGCCTCGTGAGGACGAGCTTCTCGTCGGGTTCGACCCGGCGCCCGGCCGGGGAGGGAGTTCGATATCGCTTTCGCAGCAGGCCAGGCTCCTGGACCGCTTATGCTCGGACTACAAGGCAAGGGCGATCCTGCTGACGGCTCCGGAGCACAACGAGACGGCCAAGAAGCTCGAGGGTATGCTGTCGCGCGACCCCATCGTCGTTCAGCAGAGGAAGATGCGCGACGTGGTGAGCCTGCTGGGTCAGTGCGACCTCTTCGTGGCGGGCAACACCGACCTCGTCTATTTCGCGGTGGCTATGGGTATTCCCACGGTCGCCCTCATGCCTCCGCGCGAGAGCGACGAGGCGGCGTTCCCCGAGTCCGAGTGCCTTGAGGTCATCAACCTCGTGCCTGGGGAACGCTTTCCCATCGAGGAATTCATAGAGCGCACGCAATCGGTACTTCTCGCGGGCGCGGGCACGGGACTATGAGGTGAGATGCACAACTACCTTAGGCTCCTGACCTTCGTGAGACCCTACTGGCGCCGCCTTCTGGCGGCGTTCATGTGCATGGCCGTGTTCGCGCTGCTCTCCGGCGTGTCGCTCGGGATGATACTCCCGTTCGTCAACGTCCTCTTCCGCGAGCACTCGCTCGTGGGGAAGGACACGAGTGCCACCGAGCAGTTGTTCGACATGGGGAGTTCGGACGACGCGGGGTCGGCCGCGCCACCGTCCGCGATAGTCGACTCGGTGCAGGGCCTGAAAGACGAGGCGAAGAACCGCATGCTGACGCTCTTCGCGAGCGACAGCGCGGCCGGGGCGCTGGGGAAGATCTGTCTCGCGCTCATGCTCGTCTTTCTCGTGAAGGGGCTCTTCGGCTACCTGCAGTCGCTCCTCATGATCACGGTGGAGCAGAGTGTCATCAGGGATCTCCGGAACTCCCTCTTCACCCGCCTCTCCGAGCTGTCGCTCTCGTTCTTCCACAGTGAGAAGACGGGTCAGCTGATCTCGAGGATCACGAGTGACGTGACGCTGGTCAGGCGCGCGCTCGTGGCGAGCCTGGCCAACCTGTTCAGGGAAAGCCTGCTGACCGCCCTCTATCTGGGCGTGGCCATCTGGATCAGCTGGAAGATGGCGGTCATCACGTTCGCGGTTCTGCCTCCGATCATCTTCGTAATGGCGCGTGTAGGACACAGGCTCCGCAAGCGCAGCCGCAGGATCCAGGAGAAGATGGCGGACATCACGTCGACGCTGGAGGAGACGATCACCGGTGTCCGAGTGGTGAAGGCGTTCGGCATGGAGGCCTACGAGCGGCGGCGCTTCTTCGAGCACACCGGCCAGTACTTCCGCACGTACGTACGCATGGAGGTCTTGGGCGCGATGGCGGGTCCGCTCATCGAGTACCTCGGCGTGATAGGTATCGTCGTCATTCTGTGGTACGGCGGCCGTCAGGTCCTCGTGACCGGCACCGTCTCACCCGACTGGTTCATCATCTTCCTGGCAGCGACCCTTTCGACCCTGCAGCCGCTGCGGACGCTTTCGAAGGCATACAACGAGATCCAGATGGGGATGGCTGCGGCCGGCAGGATCTTCCGCATCCTCGACGAACGCCCGGCCATCGCGAGCCGACCGGACGCCGTCGAGGCCCGTGGTTTCGAGAACCGCATCCGCTACGAGGACGTGTCGTTCCGCTACGATTCCGGGGACGAGGTCCTGCACGACATCGAAATGGAGATCCGCAAGGGCGAGGTGGTCGCGGTGGTCGGGCCGTCGGGGGCCGGGAAGTCGACGCTGCTCGACCTGCTTCCCAGGTTCTACGATCCGCACGGAGGCCGCATCACCCTGGACGGGGTCGACCTTCGCGACCTCGACGTGGCGTCCCTGCGGAACCTCCTGGGAATCGTCACGCAGGAGACCATCCTGTTCAACGACACCGTCCGCAACAACATCGCTTACGGACTGGACGGCGCCGGGGCCGAGATCGTCGAAGAGGCCGCTCGGGCCGCGAGCGCTCACGAGTTCATAGAAGCGATGCCCCAGGGTTACGACACGATCATCGGCGAGAGGGGCGTCAAGCTCTCGGGCGGCCAGCGCCAGAGGATCGCCATCGCACGCGCGATACTCAAGAACCCGCCGATCCTGATCTTCGACGAGGCGACGTCCTCACTCGACACAGAGTCTGAGCGTCTGGTGCAGCACGCCATAGAGCACCTCCTGGAAGGCAGGACGGTGCTCGTGATCGCACACCGTCTCTCTACGGTCAGCAACTCCGACAGGATCATCGTGCTCGACCGCGGCAGGATCGTGGAGACCGGCACGCATCAGGCACTCCTGGACCGGGGGGGGCTGTATCGCCACCTCTACGACATGCAGTTCAGGGACGAACCGCCGCACGAGCGTTCGTGACGCCGGCCCGGCCGGTTCCCCGGACCGCTATCTGATCATTCGGATGAGCTCCATCGGTGACGTCGTGCTGACCGAGCCGGTCGTGGCCGCCGTCCGCGAGGCGAGGCCGGGGGCCGTGATCGGCTTCGCCGTCAAGGAGCGATACCGGGACCTGGTGGCGGGCGACGCCGCCATCGATGCGGTCCACACGCTACGGGACGGCTCGCTTCGAAGCCTTCTGGCGCTCGCGAGCGAGGTCAGCGCGGCCGGCTACGACAATGTCGTCGACCTGCACGCGAACGCGCGCAGTGCGTTCATCTCCCGCCGCTCCGGTGCGTCCTGCGTCTCGAGGTACGAAAAGAGAGGGCGCGGAGACGGGTTCGCCGTCAGAGTGCTCCGCCGGCCCTACCGCGCAGAGAAGAAGATCGTCGACCGCTACCTGGATGCGCTCGCTCCGTTCGGCGTTCCGCACGAGTACAGGACGCCGCGCTTCCACCTCGCTCCCGGCGCGGCGCGCGAGGCAGGATCCTTCCTCTCAGGGCTCGGGCTCCGCGCAAAGGCCTACGCCGTAGTCGCCCCGGGCTCCGTCTGGGCGACGAAGAGATGGCCCGAAGAGAGGTTCACCCGCCTCGCGTCGCGGATCGTTTCCGAACTCGCACTGCCGATCGTCGTGGTCGGAGGGCCTTCCGAGACCGGGCTGTGCGAGCGGGTCGCCCTCGGGAGCGGCGGTTCGAGCGCCGCCGGTTCCGTAGGCATTGGGGCGGCGGCCGCCGTCATCGCGGGTGCCGCCCTCTACGTCGGCAACGACAGCGGACCGACGCACATCTCGATGGCCCTCGACGTCCCGACGGTGGCCATCTTCGGTCCGACCGATCCCTTGCAGTTCGACTTCACACGCCACGCGCTCGTGTACGCCGGCCCTCCGTGCAGCGCCTGCTCGTTCTTCGGCGACAGGCGGTGCAGGCTCTCACACTGGGACTGCATGCTCTCGATCGATGTCGAAGAAGTGCTCTCGTCCGCGAGTGCGTTGCTTGAACGGAGGGCGCGCGAGTGAAGTGCCTCGTCATCCAGACCGCGTTCCTGGGCGACGTGATCCTGACGCTGCCGCTGCTGCGTATGCTGCGCGTGCTCGACGGCGTCCGGAGCCTCGCCGTCCTCACGACGCCCACCGGGGCCGAGTTCATGCGAACGCAGGACGCGGTCGATCGCATCATCATATACGACAAGAGAGGCGCGGACGCCGGCTTCAGAGGGTTCATGCGGACGGTGAGCGACCTGCGCAGGTGCGGTTTCGCGCACGCGGTCGTGCCGCACAGATCATTCAGGAGCGCGCTCATGCCGCTCCTGGCGCTCGTGCCGGACAGGGTGGGCTTCGATGAGAGCGGCGGCAGGCTCTTCCTGACGAAGCGCGTTCGCTACAGGTCGCGGGCCCACGAGATCGAGAGGCTGGCGGCCCTTGCGGAGGCGTGTGGAGCGCCCGCGGCCGACGCCGGGCCTGTGTTCAGCGTCGTCGTGCCGGCGTCGGGGCTGTCGGAAGTCTCCGAGGCGCTGCGTTCCAGGGGCGTGGAGGAGGGTGGGGGGCTGGTCGTTGCAGCGCCGGGCAGCCGCTGGGCCACGAAGAGGTGGGACCCGGCCAGGTTCGGCGGCTCGCTTCGCGAGTTGTCGCGTGAGTTCTCCCTGACGCCGGTTGTGACCGGCGCTCGTGGCGAGGAGGACGTCGGGGCCGCGACCGCGGCGGCGGCGGGGCCGGACGCGGTCGATCTGACGGGAGCCCTCTCGATGGGGGGCTGGATCGCGCTCCTCGGAAGGGCCGACCTGGCCGTCTCCAACGACTCGGCAGCGGCGCACGTTGCGGCCGGGACCGGGACGCCTGTTGTGGCCGTCTTTGGACCGACCGTTCCGGCTCAGGGCTTTCCCCCGTACTCGAGACTGGCGCGCGTGGTGGAGACGTCGCTCGGCTGCAGGCCCTGCGGGCGACACGGGTCGGACGACTGTCGCCTGGGCACGGACGAGTGCATGAACGCCGTTGAGGTTGAGGACGTGGTGCGTGCGGCACGAGAGCTGCTCCGGGAGGCGGGTCGATGAGGTCGTCTCTCTTCGTGTCGGACTCCAGGATCTGGACGGCGGAGACGGAATACGCGGTGTCGGTGGCCGCCGCGGAGAGTCGCCTCGGATGGGATGTCGCGTTCGTGGCGCCCGCCGGCAGCGCGGCGGCCGGGCGGGTCCGCGACTGGGCGTCCCTCGAGGAGTTGCCCGGCGCGGAGCCGGGCAGGTCGCCGTCCGACTTCATCGCCTGCGCACGTTTTCTCTCCGGTCTCACGGCCGAGAGGCGCTTCGGGCTGGTCCACTCCTCGGGGTCGGTCTCGCATCTGCTCGCCGCGCTCTCGACCGGACGCAGAGCCCCGCTCGTTCACCTGAGGGGAGGAGCGCAGCGGCCGAGGCGGTCGGCCGCGAACCGCTTCCTCTATGGAAGCATGACCGCGTCGGTGATCGTCTCCTCCGAGCGCATCCGGGGCTGGGTCGTCGAAGGGCTGGGCGTTCCTCCCGCGAACGTGCACCGCGTGCTCGCGCCCGTCGACGTCACGGCCTTCGCGGACGCGGGGCGCAAGCCGGGGTTGCGCCGCGAACTTTGTGTGGCCGAGGACGCGCCGCTCATCGTCGACGTGGCAAGGCTCGCTCCCATCAAGGGGCAGCGAGTGCTCGTTGAGGCGATGCCCGCGGTTCTCAGACAGCGTCCGGACGCCGTGCTGCTGCTGGTCGGGGAGGCGTGGTCGGGCGAGCCCGAGGGGATCCTCGGACTGGCCGGTGAACTCGGCGTGCGCGGCTCCATCGTGGTCACCGGTAGACGCGACGACGTGCCCGCGATACTCCGGGAGGCGGACGTGTGCGTTTGTTCCTCGCTCGGCAGCGAGGAAAACTCACGGGCGGTCAGCGAGTACATGGCCGCCGGCAGGCCGGTCGTCGCAACGCGCGTCGGCGTCATCCCCGAACTCGTTGAGGACGGGTTGTCCGGGCTGCTGGTGGGACCCGGTGACCTTGAGGGGTTGGCCGACGGCGTGGTGAGGATGCTCTCGGACGCCGGCTTCGCTGCGGAGACCGGCGCCCGCGCCCGCGAGTTCGCGTGTTCAGAGCTGTCGCGCGACGCGTTCGCGGCGAAGATCGCGGCGGCGGTACCGTTCGACGGGAGGAGGCCGTGAGGATCATCCTGGCCAACGCGATGCGCGCGATGGGCGGCGGGGAGAGATGGCTCCTCGAGACGGCGGCCGGCCTTCGCGAGCGCTCGCACGAGGTGGTCGTGGTCGCTCGGGACGGGAGCGCCCTCTCCGGGCGCGCGGTCTCCGAGGGGCACGACGTCTTCACGCTCCCGATGAGGAACGACTTCGATCCCGAGTCGGTGCTGCGTCTCGGGAGGCTGATGGCGAGGACGCGTCCGGACGTTCTCTGCGTCAACATACAGAGGGCAGTGCGGATCGGATGCGCTGCCACGCTCACGAGACCGGACGTCGCCGTCGTCGAGAGACGCGGGCTGAACTTCGGCGTCAGGCCGTCCGCCGTCAACAGGTGGGTCTACGGCCGGCGCGTGTCCCTCGTGATAGCAAACTGCGGCGAGATTGCGGACGGGCTGGTGTCGTCCGGGCTCGTCCCGCGTCGGCGCGTCGCGGTGGTGCCCAACGGCATAGACCCGGAGCGCGTTCCGCCGGGCGGCGGAGATGCCGTCAGGAGCGAGCTGGGCGTTCCCCGCGACGCTCCGGTCGTGGCGGTCGTCGGACGGCTGGTGCCGGACAAGGGGCACGGTGACGCCATCGAAGCGTTCGCGTCAGTCGTCCGCGAGCTTCCCGAGGCCCGGCTCCTTGTCGTCGGGGACGGCAAGCTCCGCGGGTCGCTCGAGGAGGCCGCCGCCGGCAAGCTGCCGGCGGGCAGCTTCGTCTTTGCCGGGTTCCGCGGCGACGTCCCGGCGGTCCTGGACGCCGCCGATGTCCTCCTGGTGACGAGCTACCGCGAGGGCTCGCCGCACTCGGTGCTCGAGGCGATGGTGGCGGGGACGCCGGTCGTCGCGACGCGGGTCGCGGGCATACCAGAGATGATAGAGGACGGACGGAGCGGGAAGCTCGTCGATCCGGGAGCGCCGGGAGAGGCCTCGTCGGCTCTCCTCGCTCTGCTGAAGGACCCGGCGGCCGCGGCGTCGATGGCCGAGGCGGCAGGGCGGAGGGTGAGGGAGTCGTTCGGGTTGTCCCGGATGATCGACGAGACCGAGCGGTGCTTCATCGTCGCGGTGGAGCGCGCGCGGCGGACGACGGGGCGTTCAGGCGGCGGCGCTCAACGGGCGGGCGGCGTCCCGGCGCGCGAGGGCGGAGACGACCCTGCCCCTGAGACGTCGGAGGAGAGATGAGGGTCTTCCACGCGGAGGGCGTCCGCAGCATTCTCGTGATGCGCCTCTACTTCATAGGGGACGTACTGCTGTCGACGCCCGTTCTCGAAGCGCTCAAGAGGACGTTCCCGGAGGCCTCCCTGACCCTCCTCTTAAAGAGGAGGGCGCTCGACGTGGTGCGCGGCAATCCCTGGGTCGACGAGACGATGGTCTACGACGAGCGGGGACGAGGAGGAGTGCGTCTCGGAATGGAGCTTCGCAGGCGCCGCTTCGACGTGGCCGTCGATCTGACCGGCGATCTCCGAACCTCATGGCTGCTTCTCGCGGCCGACACCGGCTTCCGCGTCGGCTTCAACCACGCCGGCTTCGGGTTTCTCCTCGACCGCCGCATCCCGTACAAGTCGGAGGTCCACGTCGTCGACCACATGATGAACGCGGTAGCCCCGCTCGGTGTGGAGGGACCGGCGCCGCCGCCGTCGATCTACCCCGACGAGGTCGACGAGGTGGGCGCGGCGCGGCTCCTCGAGGGGGTCGGAGCACGCGCCTTCGAGTATCTCGTCGTGTCGCCGGGCGCGAACTGGGTGCACAGGCGGTGGCCGGCCGAGAGGTTCGGCGAGGTGGCATCTCTCGCGGCGGAGCGGCACGGTCTGCGGACGCTCGTCATCGGTTCTTCTGCGGACAAGGCCATCGCCGACCGGCTCGTCGACGCGTCCGGCGGCTCGGCCGTCGACGTCACGGGACGCACGAGCATCCGGGAACTGGCCGTCCTGGCCTCGCGGGCGCGGGCGTTCGTGGGGAACGACAGCGGCCCGATGCACGTAGCGGCGGCCTCGGGGTGTCCCGTCGTGGCCCTGTTCGGCCCCAACACGCCGGTCCTGTTCGGGCCCCGCGGTGCGCCCTCGCGCGTGCTCTGGCCTGCGGCGGACTGCTGTCCGTGCGACCAGAAGACGTGTGCGAGGCAGGACCGTCCGTGCGTGCGCGACATCGGCGTCGCGGAGGTGATGGACGCGCTGTCGTCGCTGCTCGATGAGACAGCGAGACGAGGCCCGGTCCGGACCACGGGCAGCGCGACGGGCCGCGAGGAAGGGGACCGACGGCGATGACGCTACCCGTGCGCGAACGAGACGTCGTGTGTCTCTCGACCAACCACTGGACGGGGTTGCCCACGAGCAAGCAGCACCTCATGTCGGTGCTGGGCGAGACGAGGAGCGTGCTCTACGTCGATCCCCCGCTGGACGTCTTCTCGGTCGTGGGCAGGAGACGCAGGTGGCCGATGCTGCTGCCGCTGCGCGACGGGGCCCCGGGCGTCCATGTCGTCTCCCCTCTGAGACTCAGCGGAGCGGGTGACCCTGACGCGCGTCGCCGCTACTACGAACGGCTCACTCCACGCGTTGTCGCCGCCGCACGCCGGCTCGGCATCGAGCGCCCTATCGTCTGGGCGTTCGGTCCGGAGCACGTGGGCTGCGCGGCCGGACTCGAACGCGCGGTCCTCGTCTACCAGGCCTCGGACGACCCCGCCGCGTTCGAGAGCAGCACGGAGAGCATAAGACGCCTGGAGTCGGAGATGCTCGCAGCGGCCGACGTGGTCTTCGCCGTGTCGGATCGCTTGGTGAAGTCGAGAGAGGAAGCCCACGGGAGGGTGTCGCGGCTGCCTAACGCCGCGGACCGGAGGCACTACTCGCTGGTCCTCACGGGAAGCGAGGACGCGGACGCCGACGCGTTCATCGCGGCTCTCGGACGATCCGACGGGACCCCGGCCGCCTTCGCCGCCGCGCGGAGACCACTCGTGATGTATGGGGGAGCGGCGTACGACTGGTTCGACGCCGACCTCTTCCTCGGGCTCGCACGGGCGCGTCCCGACTGGACGTTCGCGCTCGTCGGTCCGGTCTCGGGCAGGCTCGCCGGCGCGCGGCTGCCCCGGAACGTGCTCGTGGAGGGGAGGAGGCCCTACGGGGAGTTCCCGCTCTACGTCCGCTCGTGCGACGTCGCGGTGATACCGTGGAAGCGAGGCACGTTCTCCGAAAACGCCGACCCCATAGTCCTCTACGAATACCTGCTCTGCGGGAAGCCGGTCGTGGCGACCCCGTTCCCGGCGGCTATCGAGAAAGGCGGGCTCGTCCGCACGGCCGACACCGCGGAGGGTCTAATCTCCGCTGTTGAGGCGGCGCTTCGTGAGGACCGTGTTCCGTCCTCCGTGAGGGAGAGGGTCGAGTTCGGATTCGCGAACACGTGGGAGAACAGGGTGGAGCAAGCGCTCGATGCGATAGAGGAGGCCGCATGACGCGGAGGACGTTCACTCGCGCGAGGGCCGTGAGTCTGCTGGACGGCGTCCAGGTGTTCGGACTCTGCGTCCTGCTCGTCGGTCTGGGGACATCGGAGGCCGCGAAGAGCATCGGTGTCGCTCTCGCGGCGTTCGGCCTGGCCGGCAAGCTCGCACTCGGGTACCGTCCCGACCGCTCCACGCTCCCCGCCTTCGCGGCGCTGGCGGCCTTCTACGCATCGGCGGTGCTGTCTTTCGCGGTCGCGAGGCCCAGGTTCGGGCGCCCCGCCGAACTCCTGACCCTCGCGATCACCGTAGTGCCCTTTCCTCTGGTCCTCGACTCGTGCCGCAGGCGTGGGCGGCGGGTGCTCCTGGCGTACGCGCTGCTCGCGGGAGCAGGTCTGGCGGCGCTCCTGGGGTACGCCGACCACATGGCCGGGCCGTTCAAGCGACTGGCCCTGCCCTCAGTAGAGAACGCCGTGGCCGCGGGGGAGTACCTCGCGGCGGCGGTGGCGTTCGGGCTCTCGATCGTCATAGCCGAGAGGCGCGGCCCGTTGGCCGGTCCTCTGAGCGCGCTCGCGACAGGAGCGGCGATGATAGCGCTCGGCATGACCCTCTCGAGAGGGCCGCTCCTGGGCGCCGCCGTCGGCGGCGCCACGGCGATCGGCCTCTCGCTCAGGAAGAGGCATGCGCTCGTGTTCGTGGTGCTCGTGGCCGCGGCGGTGTGGGGGCTGGCGGCGCTGAAACCTGCGGCCAGGGTCGTCGAGGAATCGCCTCTCGAGACGAGGACCGCGCACTCCCGCGTGGAGGCATGGCGGGAGGCCCTCGACAAGTGGGCGGAGAGACCTCTCACGGGACACGGGCCCGGGAGCTACGCCCTTCTGAACGTCTACTACGACGACGGGGTACGGGGGCCGGAGCACCAGCCCAACGCCCACAATGTCCTCTTGAACACCGCGGCTGAGCTGGGCGTCATTGGGTGTGGAACGCTGCTGCTCTTTCTGGTAGTAAGTATCCGAGCGATGGTCCGCTCGCTCAGAGTTGGCGCGTGGAGGCTCGAAAGGGCCGTCACGGTCGGCGCCCTCTCGGGGGTCGTCGCCATCCTGGCGAGCGGCGTGTTCTCCGTGTCGATAGACGCGGAGCCCGGCATGCTCTTCTTCTCACTGCTGGCGTTGGGGGCCTCACGCGCCGCGGCGAGTGACGGGGAAGGCGCGCGATAGCGGTGGAAGGCATACGATAACGATGACGCCCAACGGACGTCCGGCGGTCTTTCTAGACCGCGACGGCACCATCACGCGGGAGCGGGGTCACATCAACCGTCCCGAGGACCTCGAACTCGTGGACGGGGCCGCCGCGGCCGTCCGCGCGCTCAATGACGCAGGCGTTCTCGCCGTGGTCATAAGCAACCAGTCCGGTGTCGCCCGCGGGCTCATCACGGAGGAGGAGCTAGCGCGCATCCACGACGAGCTCGAGCGGATGCTGGCCGAGGAGGGCGCAAGGCTGGATGGAGCGTACTACTGCCCGAACTTCGCAGGAGGCACCGTCGAGCGGTACACGGTCGACACCTCGTGCAGAAAGCCCGAGCCCGGCATGATCGAGCGCGCATGCCGTGACCTGGGGATCGACCTCACGACGAGCGTGATGGTCGGAGACCAGCTCACCGACCTCGAACTCGCGCGACGCGTCGGGATCCCGGGAGTCGTCGTCCTGACGGGCAAGGGTGAGACCGCGTTGAGACAGGCGAACGGCAGCGGAGCGCCGGTCGCGCACGAAGCTCCCGATCTCGCGGACGCCGTCAGCTGGTCGGTGTCCTGGATACGCGGGAGGGGGATGCACGATTGACGGCATCGATCGCGAGCACGAGGAAGGTGCGGCGTTGGGCAAGGGCCTCCCTGGCGAGACGGCTCGCTGCCGCCGTGGTCCTCGTGGCCTCCGCGTGCTTCACCTCTCCGGGGACGGCGCCCGCGGCAGCGGCCGGCATCCTCGCCCTCGGTCCCGGCGGCAAGGTAGAGGTTCCGCCGTTCGGAGTGGGCGAGCGGCTCACGTTCGACATCAAGTACGGTTTCGTGGGCGCCGGCACGGCCATCCTCGCGGTCCCCGAGGTGGTTCCGGAAAGTGGGTATGACTGCTACAGGATCATGTCTGTGGCGGAGTCGAACGCATTCATATCGACGTTCTTTCCAGTCCGCGACGTGGTGGAGTCGCGGCTCGACGCGCGCGAACTGGTCTCGAGAAGGTTCGAGAAGCACCTGCGAGAGGGAGGCTACCGCAACCACGAGGAGGTTGCCTACGATCAGGACAGGCACGTCGCCATCTACGAGGCCGACGGCGAGGACAGGCTCGTCCCTCTCACGCTCGACGCTCAGGACATCCTCACGTCGCTCTACTACGTGCGTATGATGGACCTGCGCGTCGGCGAGTCGGTCTACATCGAGAACCACGCCGACAAGAAGAACTACCCGCTGGAGATCAGGGTCCTGCGCAGGGAGCGCGTCGAGGTCCCTGCGGGGGAGTTCGACTGCATCGTCGTCGAGCCGGTGATGAGAGTGGAGGGGCTCTTCCGTCACAGCGGAAGCCTGACCGTCTGGCTCACGGACGACGAGCTGCACGTGCCGGTGCAGATGAAGAGCAAGGTCGCGATAGGTTCCATATCGGCCGTCCTCTCGGACATGCGTCTCGCGGGCGGCTCCGAGATCCGAAGAGGGTAGGAGGCAGCATGGCATCACGGTTCGAGCAGATCGACCTGTCTTCGCTCAAGCGGATATCGATTCGCGAGAGAGGCGGCACCGTCAGCGTCGAGAGCTTCGTGGACCCGTTCGACCCCGGCGAGGAGACGGATCTCCTTCTGAAGACGGTGCCAGACCTATTCGCGGGTGCGGATTTCAGGAAGGCCGTGAGCGCTGTCGCCTCATCGGCCGCAGGCGGCGGGACCGTGCTCCTCATGATGGGGGCGCATCTCATCAAGTGCGGGCTCTCGAGGCTCCTGATCGACCTCATGGAGCGGAGGCTCGTGACCGCCGTCGCGATGAACGGAGCGGGGGCGATACACGATTTCGAGATCGCGAAATGGGGAGTGACCTCCGAGGATGTTGGAACCAGGCTCGAGGACGGCTCGTTCGGAATGTGCGCCGACACCGCGGACGCGATGAACGAGGCGACCGTCGATGGCGCTGAGAGGGCGGAGGGGCTCGGAGAGACGCTCGGGAGACGTCTGGTGGAAGACGGCGCGCGGAACGCGTCCTCGAGCATACTCGCGAGGGCGTACGAGCTGTCGGTCCCTCTGACCGTGCATGTCGGGATCGGCACCGACATCATCCACCAGCACGCGTCGGCCGACGGAGCGGCGATCGGGGCCACGAGCCTGCGCGACTTCCGGACGCTGGCTGCGGTCGTGTCCCGGCTGAGCGGGGGAGCCGTGATCAACGTCGGCTCGGCTGTCCTCCTGCCGGAGGTCTTTCTGAAGGCCCTGTCGATCGCACGGAACCTGGGGCACGCGGGGGAGGCGTTCACGACGGTCTCGATGGACATGAACGAGCCGTACCGGGCGATGACGAACGTGGTGAGACGGCCGACGGCCGCGGCGGGCACGGGGGTTGCACTCAGAGGCCGGCACGAGCTCCTCTTCCCGCTCTTCTGGGCCTCGGTGAGGCGGGAGTTCGACGCTGCCCACGGGGACGGCTGAGTGCCGCCTCAGGGCGGAAGCTGCCCAGCGGGCGGGGATTAGTTGTTGACAGTGCACAAAGCTTGTGATACACTATCATTAGACGGAAGAGCGACCGAGAAGTACCCGTCAGCGAAAGGACTCGCATAGCTCCACTGCTAAGGGT
>CAYNQF010000022.1:0-31293 GCA_964399265.1 uncultured bacterium
CACGCGAACCTGGCGAACCAGCTGTTCGCCGCGTACGCGCGCGGCAAGGAGGCCCAGGAGCTGGCGGTCATCCTCGGCGAAGCCGCGCTGTCGCCTGAGGACAAGGCGTTCTTCGAGTTCGCCGACGTCTTCGAGACCCGCTACGTGAGCCAGGGCCTGGGCGAGAACCGGACGATCGAGCAGACGCTCACGCTCGGTTGGGAGCTTCTGGAGCTTCTGCCCGTCTCCGAGCTCAAGCGCGTGAAGCCGGCGCAGATCGAGAAGTACCTGAAGAAGAAGCCGGCGGAGGTTGGCGCGGATTAGCACGCGCCCGTCGCCGACCCAAGCAACTGACGGACAGGAACGCATGAAGATTCGCGCCAACCCCAACCGGATGCAGCTTCTGAGGCTTCGCGGCCGGCTCACGCTCGCGAAGCGTGGGCACAAGCTCCTGAAGGACAAGCAGGAGGAGCTGATGCGCCGCTTCCTCGGGCTCGTCCACGAGGCCCGCGACATGCGCGTCTCGGCGGAAGAAGAACTCGGACGGGCGCAGGCTGCGTTCGTGTCGGCGCGGTTCGACATGGACGGTCCGGCGATGGCTGCGGCGCTCGCGTTCTCGCGGCGCCACGTTAGCTTGAAGGTCGACCGCGAACAGGTGATGAATCTGAAGGTGCCGGTCTTCTCGGTTGAGTTTCCCGAGGACGCCGAACTCGGCTACGGCTACCTGGAGACGACGGCCGATCTTGACCGTGCGCTCGAGCTGTACGCGGCGGCGCTACCCAAGCTCATGAAGCTCGCCGAGATGGAGAAGTCGGTTCAGCTCATCGCCGCCGAGCTCGAGAAGACCCGCAGGCGCGTGAACGCGCTCGAGCACATACTCATCCCGAGCCTGGAGGAGACGATCAAGTTCATCACCGACAGGCTCTCCGAACTCGAACGCGCGACCGCGACGCGGCTTATGAAGGTGAAGGAGATAGTAAGGGAGCACTAGCCAATGAGACGCCATAAGACATCCGGGCTTGCGCCCTGACCGCGACGCTCTTGACGACGCTCGCCACACTCGCTACGGCCGGTGACGGCGAGCGTCTTCCGTTTCGGCTCAGGTCGGGAATCGGTGAGCGTGGGGCGTGAAGATGAACTGGTGGATCGGGGGGGTACCGGCCGCAACGGGAGCGTCAGGCGGACGCCGGGCCGGTCGGCGCTGAGCGAGCCTCGATGTGATACGCAGGCGAGCAGGGAGAGAGGAGCGACGGTGATGACTCGAAATGTTGGCTCGGTCGACAGAGGAATACGCATTGCCATTGGCGTGATTCTGCTGGTTGTGGGGTTCGTGGTTCCCATGGGCGCCGTCTGGAAGACGGTGGTCTTCATTCTCGGGGCGATCTCGCTCGTCACGGGAGCGGTCGGCACCTGCGGTCTGTATGCGCTGTTCGGCATCAGCACGCGCAAGGGCGAGTAACACCGGCGGCCGCCCAGCGGCTGATACCATCGCCCTACGCGGACTCACACGATGCGTGCATCGCATGCGCGCACGCGATGCCGGCGGCCGAGTACCGCAAGGCCATCCTCCGGCGGTTCACACACGTGAACACCATCGGCGCCCAGTGCGCGCAGGGGCGTGGGCGTACGAGGCCGCGCGCCGAGTCAATGAGGTTACATGGACGAGCAGACCCGGTAGGAGGAGGCAAGGAAGCGCGCCGTGCAGCTCCGCGAGTTCTATCAGCATCTGGTCGTGTAGGCAGTGGTCAACGCGCTGCTCTTCGTCCTGAACCAGGTCACATCGCCCGGACACTACTGGTTCGTCTGGCCGCTCTTCGGATGGGGCCTAGGCCTCGTGTTCCACGCCATGTCCGTGTTTGGAGGGTTGTGGGACGGGTCGTGGGAAGAGCGCAAGATCAAGGAGTTGATGGATAAGGACGCCAGGCGATAGAAGCGCCGCCGTGCAAGAAGCGGCAACGAGCAGGACGTACGGAGCACATCAGGAGCGAGAAGGGCTCGATGACGCAGATGACACGCCATAGGATCATCCTGGCCCTGGGCCTGACGGCGGCTCTTATCCTGGCACTCGCGTCACTCGCTTCAGCGAGGGAGGGCGAACGTCTTCCGTTCCTGCTCGAGGTCGTGAACTCGCACGCATGGGGCGAGGGCACCGAGGCCTGGATCGGCGACATGGACGGCGACGGGTTGGATGAGGCCATCGGCGCGAACCCTGGACTGGCGCAGATCTGCCCCATCCGGTTCGTTGGGGGCACCTACCTTGAGGTGAGCCAGTTCAACCTTCCCCGGAACCCTGACGAATTCAGCAACGTGGTGTACCTGGGCCCGTTGGACATCGACGACGATCCAGCGGAGGAGTTCCTGGTGTCCGCAGTCGTGCACGACACCGTGTGGCTCTTCTGCTACGACATGATCGAGCGCCTGCGCAAGATCCCGATCGAGACAGGCGTCAGCATCAGCCGCGACCCGTGGTGGGACGGCAGCGTCGCCAACGTGGTACGGGTCGAGTTGGGCAACGCGCACGGCTTCGCCGTCTCCGTCAACGTCGACCACGACAGGTACCCGAGAGAGATCCTCTTGTTCGACAGCACCTTCGAACACGTGCTGTGGAGGTACGAGGGCGGTGCGCAGTTCAAGACGCTGGTGTCGTCGGACGTGGACGGCGATGGGCGCGACGAGGTCGTCTTCGGCACGTCATCGGTGTCGAACGGCGTCGAGGTGAACGGCACCGACGACGGCCACTCCTATGTCGGCGTTCTTGATGACGACGGAACTCTCCTCTGGCTGAAGAACGTGGGGGAGACATCGACCGACGCCAGGCCCGTTGCTGTCGACCTCGCAGGAGACGGACTCCCGGAGATAGCCGCGACGATCACGCCCGAGATAGGCGACCCGGACGTGCGGAGCACCGTGGCCGTGTGGCAGGGCGCGGATGGGGAGCCCCTCGGAGAGGTACGCATTCCAGCGCGCGCGGGGCCGCCCTTTGCCGGGCAGGCCCGCGACGGTCGGGCGTACGTCTGCTTCAGCAATGGCGGAGGCGACGTCTTCGAACTCGGGCTCGTCGACAGGCAGGCGACCATAATACGCCGGGCCGAGATGCCGGCACGAGGCGACGTCCAGAACTGCGTGTCCGTGGACGGGGTGGCAGGCGACTGCATCTTCGCGGGGCTCGAGAACGGGCGAGTGCTCGTCTACGACAGCTCGCTCAGGCTGTTGGCGGAGCACCAGCCGATACGCGCTCCACTCTTCTACGAAGGCCTCTTTCTCGGGCGCTACAGGGAAAGCCCGGGCGTGGTCCGGCTGGCCGCGCTGACGGACAAGATCTACTTCTTCGACCTCGTGAGGTCGCCCTTCGACTGGGCGTTCTTCTGGATCATCGTGTCCGTGGCCGCCGGGTCGGCGCTCGTCACGGCCCTGTCCGTGTCGCGACCCTTCCGCTGGTGGGTCGTCCGCCTGCTGGTAGCCGCGCTCACGCCGATCATGCCCTGGGCCGCGGCGGCCCGGGCGAACGCCAGGCTAGAGCTGCTGACCGAACTCGAGACCGGCAGCCACGACAAGACGATCGTCACCCGGCCCCTGCGGCATCTGGTCGGCCTGCTCACCATGGCGCGCGGGGCCGGCAAGGGCCCGGAGGAGATGGCCGCGCTGGCCGGTAGGTGGACCGGCGCCTACGCGGAGACGTCGAGGCCCGCGCTCGGGAGGATCCTGGATCTTGCGCGTGCGTGGGGCGGAGCGGTCGGCGAGACGGCGGAGCTGCAGAGCGCGCTCGTGAGCGCCGAGGACGGCGTCGCCAGGCTTGAGGCGGCGCTCGACGGGGATCCCGCGCCCGAACTCTCGTCGCTCGCGATGCGTGTCGGTGCGTTGGAGGCGGCGCTCAAGGCGCTCCGGTCTGCAGCCGGCCGGGCATATGTGACCGAGATCGTCCCGGCGATGCGTGACGTGCTCGACCTCAAGGCGTCCGAACTCAGGGACCTCGGTGTCGCCGTCGACGTGGATGCATCGTCCGTCGAAGGAGTGAGCGCGTGGGTCACGCCCGCCGACCTCCAGTTCGTCGTCTCGAACCTCGTCGACAACGCCGTGCGCGCGATGCGTGCGCCCGGGGACAGACGGCTTCACATCAAAGCCGCGGCTCGCGGCGGGTTCGTCGAACTCAGGTTCTCCGACACCGGATGTGGCATCCCGGACTCCGAGCGCGAGAGTGTGTTCGCGCTGGGCGAGACCACGAAGAGAGGGTCCGGCGGCACGGGTCTCCATCGCTCTCGGGAGGCGCTCGCCACACTGGGGGGGTCGATCGACGTCGAGTCGACCGTGGTTGGTGCGGGTACTACGATGGTGGTGCGGCTGCGGATGGTGTAGGGTGAGCTGTGGCATTGAGTGGGACGGTTCACTGACCTCGTCCGTTGACGTGGACACATCGGTGAGTCCGGCCGGACGAGCGATACCCGCCAGACAAGGGCACTTCTCTACGAACGAATGGGGGACTTCGCATGCCGACGAGCTTCCGGATCGACGCCGCGCACGGGGTGGTGTACGCCGAGACTCGCGGTCCCACCTCGTCTGTAGACCTGATAAGCAGTATCGCAAGCGTCATTGGCCATCCGGGTTACGTTCCGGGACTCCGCGTGCTTCTCGACATGCGGGAGGTGGTTCCGTCGCTTCATCGTGCCGACATCCTGCAGATCGCCCAGTACGTTAAGGGGCGCGGCGAGGCTCTCAAGGGCCTCAGGGTGGCCGTGGTTGCGGAGGCGGATTCCACCTACGGCATGGCGCAAGAGCAGAAGGTGGCATTCTCGGGTTGTGGAGTTGAGATGGAGGTGTTTCGGAAGGTCAGCGCTGCCCGTGAGTGGCTGGGTCTGCCGGCCGAGGACGGACCGACCGCCGACTGACCCCGTTGCGGGTTGATACGTCTGTGCAGCCGACATGTGAGTCGCGAGGAACCAGGAACAACGGGAGCTGAGCAAGTGGTCGTCGTGGTTGACTACGATCCCTCGTGGCCGGCCGCCTTCGATGAGCTTCGGGCGATCGTCGGCGAAGCCGTCCGGGACATCGCGATCTCCATCGAACACGTGGGGAGCACCGCGGTGCCCGGATTGGCCGCGAAGCCGGTGATCGACATGGACATCGTCGTCGCCGACGGGGACGTTGCCTCAGCGATCGACCGTCTCGCCGGTATCGGCTACGTGCACCGGGGGAACTTGGGGATCGCCACGCGCGAGGCCTTCCGCCCGCCTTCAGGCTCCCGCCCGCACAATCTCTACGTGTGTCCGTCGAGCAGTCCGGCGTTGGCCAATCACCTGGCCCTCCGCGACTACCTGCGCGCGAACGACGAGGCCGCCCGCGAATACGGAGCCCTCAAGAAGCGGTTGGCGGAGGAGTTCCGCGACGACATCGACGGCTATGTCGAGGCGAAGACCGCGTTCATTGTCGGGGCACTGGGTCAGACGGGCCTCGCGAACGAAGCTCTCGTCGCCATCGAGAGAATGAACCGGCGCCCGCCACGCAGCTGAGGCTCTTCGTCCACAATGCAAGAGGAGGCCGCCGCATGCGCAAGCTCAAGTTGAGCAGGGCCTTCGCCCTGGTGGAATCCGGGCCGGTGGTCCTCGTCGCGACGAGTGACGGCGACAGGAACAACATCATGACGATCTCATGGACAATGGTCCTGGACTTCACACCGACGTTCGCCATGGCGACGGGGGAGTGGAACTACTCGTTCGCGGCGCTCATGAAGACAAGAGAGTGTGTCATCGCGATTCCCACCGTCGACATGTTGGACAAGGTCGTCGGCATAGGCACGTGCTCCGGCAAGGACACGGACAAGTTCGCCGCATTCGGGCTCACGCCCGTCCCGGGGAAGCACGTCGATGCGCCGCTCATCAAGGAGTGCTACGCTAACATCGAGTGCAGGGTTTCCGACTTCGTGAAGAAGCACAGCATCGTGGTGCTGGACGCCGTCGCTGCATACACCGATCCAGCGCGCAAGGAGAAGCGCGCGATCCACGCGGTCGGTGACGGGACGTTTATCGTTGACGGACGCAGGTTGGACCGCAGGAAGATGATGGGTTCGAAGATCCCTTCGTGCGTGTAGTGTGTCGGTCGGTGCAGCGCTGACCGTGTGGCAGATCTTTCGGCACCTGATCGACTGAGGTCGCTCCAGGCGCACGGCGAGCAACGGGAGAGATGGCGATGGCGGCTTCTGCGAGCACGGCCAGGCGCGCCGCCGCGACCGCAAGGTGGCTGGCGCGGATCGCGGGAACGCTCCTTCTCGTGTACTGGATACGCCAGGCCGCGTATGAGGTGGCGGCTCTGCAGGGCGAGCAGAGCGTCTACGGAGAGCGCCTCTTCAGCCTGGGTTTCCTTGCGATGATGCTCGGCCTGCTGGTCGGCTGGGTGAGCGACAGGATCGCGGCCGGACTTCTCATCGCCGGCTATCTTCTTGCCGCCGGCGCTCCGATACTCGGCACGAGCAGCCGACCCGAGTTGGCAGGCAGCGCCGCCGGAGTCGCTCTCCTGCTGCTGCCCTTCCTGGTCGTAGGAGCGGCGTACGCATACGCGGGCAGGACTCGCAGCGCGTTCCACTGATTCGAAGCGTCCCGGGGACGTGCCGACGATTGGCCCCGCGCGTCCTCCTTAGCCGGACACGAGCCCCACGAGAGAGACGAGGTATCTCATGTTCGTTCTGCCGTCAACGACGTCCGCTGTGCCGGCCGCCATCGCCGCCGGCAAGCGGAAGGCCATCGTCCGGGCGTTCCGCGAGGCAGGCGCAACGCATCCCGACAACGCCAGAACGCTTCGGGACGTGGGTCTCCCGAACTCGCTTCTGACCGAGGTGATGAAGCTGCGACACGTGCTCGTCGAGGTCGAAGGCGGTAGATTCTACCTCGATCTTGAGCGCGAAGAGGCGACCAGACGAATGCGAAGCACGATCGCGACGATTCTTCTGCTTGCGGGTCTGGTGGTCGTCTTCGTCCTCTGGCGGAGGGGAGCGGCCTGATGTTCCTGGTGACCCTGCTTTTCATCGTGTGGCCGATCTCCGAGATCGTTCTCAGCGTGGCCAAGCGAGCCAGCAGCCGGACCGCGGAGGTGCGCGACCGGGGATCGATCAAGCTGCTCTGGATCGTCATAGCAGCGAGCGTGACGGTCGCCGTGCTTCTGGAGTACGAGGGACTCGGCCAGATGGCGATCGCGCCCGAGCACCTGAGGCTGATCGTGCTGGTTCTCCTTCTGGCCGGCCTGGCCATTCGCTGGACGGCGATACTCACCCTGGGCAGGCTGTTCAGCACGAACGTGGCTGTCAAGAAGGGCCACACGATTGTGCGGCGCGGCCTCTACGCCAGGGTGCGCCACCCGTCGTACAGCGGGCTCATGCTCGCGTTCGTGGCGCTCGGGCTGTCGTTCGGGAACTGGCTGAGCCTGATCGTGATAGTGGTGCCCGTCGCGGCGGCGCTTGGCTACCGCATCTCTGTAGAGGAGCGGGTACTGGTCGATACGTTCGGCCGCGAGTACGAAGACTACATCTCCAACACCAAACGGCTCATTCCGTGGGTCTACTGAACAGGAAGTCGTGAGCCGTCTCACACATCGAGGACCAGACAATGGACATATGGAAGTACTTTGACATCACACACCGCGAGCACGTCATCTGCAATCCGACGAGCGACGAGAAGCTGGAACGCCTGGTCGCACTTCTGCGCCTCGAACCCGGAGCGAGCGTCGTTGACATAGCATTCGGGAAAGCGGAGTTCCTGATCCGCGTGGCCGAGGCATACGGCGCAAGCTGCGTGGGCATCGACGCCTCACCGTTCTTCGTCGAACAGGCGAGACGGCGCTGTGATGAGCGGGTGCCCGATGCGGCCATCTCACTGATCGAGAAGGATGGTGCCGACTACCGGCCGGACAAGCCGCACGGCTTCGATGTCGCGTCGTGCATAGGCGCGAGCTGGATCTTCGGCGGGCACGAACCCACGCTTGAAGCGCTCGTGAACCTGGTGAGGCCCGGCGGGTGGGTGATCGCCGGGGAGGCGTTCTGGCTTACGGAGCCTTCGGAGGAGTATCTGCGCGAATCGGGAGACACGAAGGAGAGTTTTGGGTCCCACGCGGGGAACGGCGAGGCCGGCTCCAGGCTCGGCCTCGAACTCGTTCACACCTTCGTGAGCAACAGGGACGACTGGGACAGGTACGAAGGACTCCAGTGGTACTCAACCGACGCGTATGCGCGGGAGCATCCCGATGATCCCGATCTACCGGAGGTCGCCGAGCGCGTCCGCAAAGCCAGGTCGGTCTATCTCAACTGGGGAAGGGACACTCTGGGCTGGGCGATGTACCTGTTCAGATATCGCGGCTAGACGAGCGTCATCGAAACCTACGGAGTGATGAAGTGGGAAGAGGCAAGGGAGCGGGCGGAACCGGCAACATTGATTCGCTCAGACGCAAGCAGGCCAGACGCGCCGACGCCGCGCGCGGCCAGCGCGCACGCAGGGAGAAGCTGCGTGCGGCAGCGCAGAAGCACACGAGGGGTTTCCTGTCGCCGGCACGGAGCGCCGTCGCGAAGAAGGCTCGTGAACTCGGTACCGAGATGCGCGTTGAGACGAGGGGCGGCGGAGGGGGACTTCTGGGGCGGGGACGTTGGGCCGAGGCGACGGTCGAACTGGTCACACCTGCGGTCTGCGTCTGGTTCGGCGCCGGCGAGAACGGCGGCAGCAGCGCGATAGACGTGCGTCTCGACGGGCGACGGGTCAGCAACTGCCCTCCCGAGATCATCCAGTCGGGCGACAGGCCCGCGTTCGCGGCGTGGCTTGAAGATGCGCTGGGCGCGGCCGTCGACCGAGCGCCAAGAGACTCCTGATGCCGACCAACGTGGAGATCAAGGCGCGGGTAAGAGATGTCAGGGACGTGAGACGACGAGCGCGCGCTGTCGCCGCGGGAGACCCGGAGCGTTTGCGTCAGGAGGACACCTACTTCCGCGTCCCTCGGGGGCGCCTGAAGCTTCGCGTCTTCGAGGGAGGCCGCGGAGAACTCATCTACTACGAACGCGAGGACGCCCTCGACCCCACGCCTTCGGACTATCTGGTGACGCCCGTGACCGACACCGCAGCGCTCAAGACCCTGCTCCTGCGTGCGCTGGGCGTCGTGGGTGTGGTGCGAAAGCTGCGAGAGGTCTACATGGTCGGCAGGACGAGGGTCCATGTGGACGAGGTCGAGGCGCTCGGCGGCTTCATGGAACTCGAGGTAGTGCTCGGGCCCGGAGACCCGGAAGCGGGCGGGCGTGCGGAGGCCGAGCGGCTGATGCGAGAACTCGCGGTCGAACCTGCCGACCTCGTGAGCGGTTCGTACATAGACCTCCTGATGGCTTCGAAGACCTGAGGGAGGACGTCGCATGGAACCGGCCATCCTGCATAACGAGGAGTCGGTCGTCGGTTACCACGAGCGATACGCTCCACCCCGGCACGACGCAGAATGACGGTCGAGGCCGGCGCGGGCGCGTTGCGCAGGTCAGCGGCGGAGCGACTTCGAATGAAGGAGATCGATGGCAACGGCTCCACCCAGAGTGAAGACGTTGGTGGTGGCCGTAGCCCTCGCTGTCGGCCTTCTTCACTTCGTGACCGGCCCGAACTACCACGGTCCGTTCAGGGTGTTCGTCAACGGCTACCTCATCGACATCCTTCTCCCGCTCGCGCGACTCGGCGCGGTCCCGGGAGAGGGATGAATCGACGGTCAATAACGGGACGTGTCGCCCGCCCGGCGGCCCGTCCCGCGGGTGAACATGCGAAGGGGGTGTCTCTCGAGAGACACCCCCTTCAGTTTGCTCCCGGACTCCGGACGTCTAGAAGTAGAAGTCCATCCTGAGCGAGTACTCCAGCTCCATCATCGTCGCGCCGGGGCCGTCGACCGACTCGCCGCCGCCTTCCAGCGTGGTGCCGTAGGACGAGTACTTGAAGTAGATCTCCGGACCGATGGCGATCGAGTCGTCGACCAGATACCAGCGGCCGCGGAGCAGCGGACCGGCTGCCCAGCCGGACAACGTTGCCTTCAGCTCGTCGTCAGCCCGCGCGCTCATGTCGGGGATCGTGATCTTGCCGCCGATCGACATGTACTGGTAGCGGACGCCGACGTCGAAGGCGTAGTCGCTGGTGCCCATGATCTGCATGAAGAGCGTGCCTCCGAGCGACATGATGCTGAGCTCGGGCTCGACGGACTCGAGGGACTCGCTCAGATTGTCCAGGTCGGTGAGGCTTGCCTTCGTGTAGCCGATGGCGACCTCGCCGCCCAGCGTGCCGGACTGCATGCCGATCGCGAACTCCTTCATGTTGAAGGGGCCCGCAAAGCGCAGGCTGCCGTACGTCGTTGCCTGAGCAGTACAGGCCACGAGCATCACACCAACAACGAGCGCCACCATGAGTCCACGACGCATCGCTTCCTCCTCTGGTTGTGTCCGCGACGGACGCCGTCGCCGATTCTCAGCGGCACGCGTACGTCGCAGACTACCGAACCGCAACATCAACCTCATGAACTTCTGATCACTGGCCTACGTCCCGGCGAATCTAGCGGATTGACCGAAAACTACGCAAGCACGAAATCGCACGTTAGTGAATGACGTTCGGAACGATTTCCTGCTACTCCAGGACGGTCTCATGCTCGGGACTCCACGGCGGGTCCACCGTGCAGAGGAACGCGAGGTCTATCCGGCCGGTGTTCTCGATCCACTGCTCCTCGCCCGGAGGGATGTAGATGCAGTGTCCGGCGTGGACCTGCTGCGATTCGTCGCCGACGTGCATCGTCGCGGAGCCGAAGATGATGTAGTAGACCTCGGAGAGGTCTAGTCTGTGCCTGAAGGATCTCTGCCCCGGCTTGACGACGGCACAGGCGAGGCTGTACCGCAGGTCGACGTCGTCCCGGTCCGGGTGCAGCAGCTCGCGCAGCTCGGAGCCGTCCCCCGCCGTCATGGATGCGATCTCGGCCACGTCCTTGACGATCATGTTCAGCCTCCTTCCGCGGGGCCGTCGGGCGGCCCCCACAGAAGCCGGATTCTGCCAGATGCGCCGGCGTGTGAACAGCAAAAGGCGCATGTATTGGGCACAATTTGTCAAGGTGAGGAGAGGCTCCAGACCTCCGCGGGTCAGCACTTGTGTGTGCGTGACCCATGATATAGGATTCATCGCGTGTTCAGGGGGAGGGTAACTGCTCGAGGGCTGGCGCGCGGAGCGATTTCCGCGGTGTAAGGAGGGTGTCATGTTTCGTGGTCTGATGGCCGCGTTCGTCGCTGTGCTGGTGCTGGCCGGTGCGGCGGCTGCGCAGGTGTGCACCGACGACCTAGGTGTCGCGTTCACTGGCGCCATGATGCAGCCCGGCGGAGGCGACCAGGACTACGGCGACTCCGGCATGATGCTGGGCATCGAGGTCAAGAAGCTGCTCAGCAAGAGCGTCACGATCGCAGTGGAGTACCGCCGCGGCATCACGCAGGGTGGCGACGACCCCGGTGCTCCGAGCACCATCACGAGGTTCTCCGGTTGGGGCGACGCCGAGAACTTCCGGACCGTCTGGAACTACGCCGGTGCGTCGGCCATCTACAACTTCATGCCGGACGGCAAGGTCAACCCCTACGCTAGCCTGGGACTCGGCCTGACGTTCTGGGAGACCCAGGACTGGCGCGACTCCGCCGCGGAGCAGGGCGCGGTGGCCGATGGCTACAACACCGACGGCAAGATGAAGAAGCTCGAGGGCGCGAACCTGACGGCGGTGCTCGGCGCCGGGCTCGAGTTCTTCGCGACCGACCGACTGGCGCTGAACGTCGGCGCCAGGTACTACCTGCTGTTCCAGAACGACAAGGACAACGTTGGCTGGAGCGCCGCTTACGGCCCGGATTTCGTCGATGCGAACAGCAACATACTCGAGGCATACGCAGGCCTGTCGTACTACTTCGGCGCGGGTGACTGCGACGGAGACGGCATCATCGGCAAGGCCGACAAGTGCTGGAACGTCCCCGAGGACTTCGACGGGTTTGAGGACGAGGACGGCTGCCCGGACTACGACAACGACCAGGACGGCATTCTCGACGTCGACGACCAGTGCCCTGACGAGGCCGAGGACTTCGACGGAGAGGACGACGAGGACGGCTGCCCCGACATCGACCGCGACGGCGATGGCATCCTCGACGACGTCGACGCCTGCCCCGACGATCCGGAAGATTTCGACGGTTACATGGACAAGGACGGCTGCCCGGACCCGGACAACGACGGTGACGGTGTGCTCGACGCGATGGACAAGTGTCCCGACACGCCCAAGAACGTCGAGGTCGATGCCAATGGGTGCCCGAAGCCGGTGGCCACGCTGATGGCGGTGACGGTCAACTTCGACCTGAACAGCTCGAAGCTGAACGAAGCGGCGATGAGCAAGCTCGACGCTCTCGCGAAGGCGCTCATGGAGGACGACACGTACAAGATCCAGATCGCGGGCTACGCCTGTGACCTGGGCTCGAGCGAGTACAACGAGGTCCTCTCGGACAAGCGGGCCAAGAGCGTCGAGAAGTACATGCTCGACAAGGGTATTAGTGAGGACCGCGTGTCCATCGTGGCGTACGGTGAGACGCATCCTCTCGTTCCCAACACGGACGAGGCGCACAGGGCGCAGAACCGCAGGGTCGTGATCACTCCGTCTCATCCGTAGGCGGGACTGAGCACGGATTCATGCCAAATGCAATACGGGGGGAGCGCATGCGACGCGCTCCCCCCTCTTCCTTTGCTCCCCGGGCGTCCGGCCTCCCCGGAGCAGGCAGCCCCGGCGCCGCACGGCTGGAAGAGCCCCTTGCCAAGGCACAGGAATGGGACCCTCGCCCCACGCGCCCCGGCATGAGCGTGGCACGAGCCTTGCTAAGTTTCGAACACAGAGAACGTTTCTCAGTGTGCTCCGACAGGGGCCAGTGAGGCCGGCGTGTCCGGGACACGCACCGGCCTTCGGGGGAAAGCTATGTCGCCCAGGGCATGCCAGCCAACACGAAAGAAGATCCTCGTGTGGTCGAAGGACCGCTCGCGCGAGGTCGAGGTGGCCGATTGGCTGCACTCCGCGGGTTACGAGACGGTCGTCTATCCGGACGTGCACGACATCGTCGCGGTCTGCGCCGCTGAACTTCCGAACCTGATAGTCATGGGCTCGTGCGACATGGCCACGCTCGACAGGTTGGACGAGGACGCCAGGTCCCGTCGGACTCCGGTCCTCCTGCTGTCGGACGCGGCGGAGGTACCTGTCGGCGTGTCGATAGACAGAGCGTGCCTGACCGACTGGCTCTGCAGGCCGCTTCGAGAGAACGACCTGATCCTCAAGGTGCGAGCGATGCTTCGCGTCGCCTACGCCGAGCGCACGACCACCGAGCAGCCCGAGCGAGACGGACTGACCAAGCTTTACAACAGAAGGTACTTCGACGAGCGGCTCGAGCGGGAAGTGGAACGAGCGCGCCGCTACGGCAGGAAGCTGGCGTGCGTCGTGATAGAGGTCGACGACTTCAAGGGCATCGTCGAGCAACACGGACACCGAATCGGCGACCGCGTCCTTCGTTCCCTCGGGGATATGCTCCTGTCGACGACGCGGTGCTCGGATATCATCGCAAGGTACGGCTCGGAGCAGTTCGCCATGCTGCTGCCGGAGACGCTGGGTGGTGACGCGAGGATGCTCGCGGAGAGGATCGGGCGGGAGTTCGCAAAGCACACCTTCGACTGCGACGGAGTCGAGCTCACGTTGACGATGAGTTCCGGGGTCGCGAGCTACCCCGACCACGCCAGGGATTCGGACACGCTTGTGAGAATGGCCAATTCGGCGATCTTCCAGGCGGCGTCGGACGGAGGCAACACCACGGCCGTCGCGTTCTCGGACCACGACTGCGTCGGGGCGGCGCCGGACATCGGGCCTACCATTCTCATCGTCGAGGACAACGACTACAACCGCAGCGTTGCATCGCTGGTCCTGCGCGCGAGCGGGTACGAGGTTCTGGAGGCGGGCGACGGCGTGACGGCTCTTTCGCTGGTAAAGACCTCACACCCGGACCTCATTCTGATAGACCTGCAGCTCAACGGAAGCGACGGCGTGCACGCGACGATGGACCTGATATGCATGGACGAGAACAAGAACGTCCCGGTGGTTGCGCTGACCGCCAGGGACTCCTCTGTAGACATGGACGAACTCGTCAAGGCAGGCTGTCGCGGATGCATCGTCAAGCCGATAGACACGAACAACCTTGCTGTACAGATCCGCACCTACCTCGAGAACTGGGGCGCGGCGCCGCCGGGCGACGGCGAGCGGTCCCTCTGAGCGGGGACGACATGGACATCGGTCAAGGCCGGCGGCGCGAGTCGCCGGCCTCGCCGTGTCCGGAGGAGAGACGTACATTCTGTGGTAGGATATCGATGTGTCTCGCGCTCCCCGCTCATTGCTCAGGTTCATGGAGGTCATGTGAGTCCTCGATGGTCCGTCGCACTGGTCCTGGTCGTGACGTCTGCGCTCATAGCCGGATGCGCCGGGACGAGGACGTCCGGCGTGCACGAGGAAGGGGAGGCGGAGACTGGGGGAGACGTCTACGGTGAGAGGGTGTGTACGGTGCTCGAGGGCGACGCCGAAGCTACATGGCTCATGGCTGGAGGTGATCGTGAGTGGACCGATGGCGGCAGCTACTTCGCCGTGAGAGAGTCCGGACTCCGGTCGGACTCCGGGGAGTCGAGCGACGGCGGGTGGACCGCGACTCCCGATGACGCCACTCGAGAAGCGGTGGCAGCGGTCTATGCTTTCGCCTTTGACAGGCTCGACTCTCGAGGCGTCGGCTACGACGACTGGCAGCTCAGAAGGATGATCGATGAACGTGTGGAAGCGTTCATGAGGGGTGACGAGATCGAGTTTCCCCGCGTAGAGATCGACGACATTGTTGTGGCGGAGTGCGCGAGACCCGATGGCGGCGCGGAGACCTACACGGCGACGCTGCTGGCCGAGTATCCGATATCCCGCCTGCGCGGCGACGTCAACAACGCGCTGTGGTACTCGGAGAGGGTCCGAAACGAGGCGGGTGTCCTTGTATCGTCGGCGCGGTCGCTGTTCGCTGAGGGACGGTGGCTGGACGCGCTCCTGGAACTCAAGAAGAGCCGGGATCTTCTCGGTACGGCCTGCAGACAACCCTCCGTCGGCGATCCATCCGAGAGCGTCGAGGCGCTCATGAACTGGGCCGCCGGCTCTCTCAGTGTCGAGGCTCTTGGAGGAGTCCGGGTCATCGACGTGGGAGAGAGGCGGGAGGTCGACGTCCCGTTCAGATGGTCCTACAAGTGGGAAGGCCTACCCGTGATGGCCGTCAGGCTGCCGGTGACGTGCAGACCGCACGGGTTCGAGGCCGTCTTCGACAGCGACTCCGAGACCGACGAGACCGGAACGGCGCATTGCCGCGTCGTCGTGGCGTACGGCGAGCCGGGCGAGCACGCGATCGAGCCAGGGCTCGACTTCGAGGTGATCGCCGGCGCACTGGGAGAGGAATACGCGAGCCGGCTGGAGCCGTTCGCGGGTCCCCTCCGACCCGTGTTCCTGGTCGAGGGCGCTCACGCCCTGAGCGTCTGTCTGGAGATCGACGGAGCCGACGAAGCGGACGGAACGCAGTTCCGCGCGGGGTTTGCGCGGCGCATGGAGCGGGAAGGGTTCCTTCTCGAAGAGTGCGGTCCGGACGTGGACGTCGTGATCAGCGCGCACGTGGAGATGGAATCGCGCGTCGTCGGAGACGAATGGAAGGCGGTCGTGAACGTCAGGAGCAGCGCGTTCGACCAGAGGACCGCGCTCGTGATCGGCAGACCGTCCGTGCTGTCGGACGAAAGCCTCCGCGCCGGGAAACGCGAGTCCGAGGTTCTCGCTCTGCAGGAGGCCGGAAGGCTGCTGGCCGCGTCGCTGACCCACAGGATCCTGGCGTCGGGGGACTAGCGGCCTGAGGCGCGGCCGATGTCGCGGGGGCTACACGGTGCCAGACCTGCGCTCTCCGCGTCGGACCGGGGCAGCTAGTGGGCGTCCGTGCTGTCGAGTACCACCACTTCGAACTCACCCGCAGCGTCGCGATACGCGATGCTGTAATATCCCCACCCCTCTCCGGCGACGTTGCCGGCCGCCCCACTCTGCGGGAACCGTCCCGATACCGCCCAGATCCTGCCGGAGAACACTCCGGCCGACGTCACCTCCGTCTCGTCGAACGAGACTGACGTGCCGTCGACCGCGATGTCGAGCGGCGTCTCACCCTGCGCCCCGTCGAGCGTGGCCTGGATGCGGTAGTAGTCCGCATTCATCGACTCGGTCCACGACAGAGTCAGGAGTTCACCTAGGGTGGACGTGTCGGGAGCGGTCACCTCGAATGTGCCGGGAACGACCTCCTGAGACGAGGCGACTCCGAACTCGGTCGTTACCTCGAGCATGCAGCTCGTGCCGGGCTGCCAGACGACCTGGGTGTCGCTGAGCGTCATGACGAACCCTGCCTGGTCCTGCGCCTCGAACGGTCCCGACAGCTGACGCTCCGCTATCGAGACATTGAGCTGCCCCGGCGACATGCGAGGGTCGCTCGAGCAGTAGACCTCGACGGCGGTGCTTCCGGCCCTTGCGGCGCCGACCTCCTCGACGCGCGCTACGACGTAAGGCGTCGTGTGCTCGGTGCAGACGACGTCGTCCGAGCATCCCGTCAAGAGCGCAGCGACCGCGGCGATGAGAACCGGCGCGGCGACCAACGCGCGCAACGCGTCGATCGCCGGCCCGGGCGGCGCGGTTCCGGATGCGGATCGGTCGCTTTCAGACCGTTCCGGGCAGAGGCTCCTGATTGAGCAGCAGGTCTTCATATGTGCCTCTCTTGCGTGCGATCTCGACGCGGCCGTTGATTACGATCGCCTCGGCCGGCGCCGGATGCGACAGAAAGAGCTGAGGGCTCATCGTGTATCCATAGGCGCCGGCGTTCATGATGCCAACGAGGTCGTCGATCGCCGTCGACTCCGGGACCACGATGCGTTGGCTCGTTATGTCGATCGGCGTACAGAGCGGTCCGGTCGCCTTCGCCTCGATGACGCCCGGCTCGTCGAGCCTGTTCAGCACCGCGGACTGGTGCTTCACCTTCATGAGAACCGGCCTCACGAACTGGTTGATGCCGCCGTCTGTGATGACGTAGTGCTCTCCGCGCGATTCCTTGAGTTCGATGACTCTGCTCACGAAGACACCTGCGTCCGACACGATGTAGCGTCCCAGTTCGATCATGAGTCTCGTTCCCCGCTCCTTGAACGGCGCGAACACCTCCTCGACGCGTGCGCCGAGCGGAGGCAGGTCGAGGGCGTGTTCCTCGTCATAGTGAGGTACGCCGAGTCCGCCGCCGAAGTCGATCGACATGAGCTCACGACCCGTCAGCTGCTCGACATGGTGCGCGGCGGCCGCCGTTCTCGCCGCGTTCGCGATCACCTCGTCTGCGTGGAGTATCTGGCTCGCCGTGTAGATATGTACGCCGACGATCTCGACCCCCGGTTCGCGGAGATACCGGTCCAACTGGTCGAGTTTTTCCTCATCTATGCCGAACTTGGACGGCCCGCCGGCCATCTGCTCGTGCAGTGGTCCGGCCGAACCTCCTCCGGCCTTCGAGAGTCCGGACGACGTATTGACCCTGAGCGCCACCCTGGCCGGCACGCCAACCAGCTTCGAGAGGCGCGCCACCCGCTCCAGCTCCCGGAACGACTCGACGTTGACGGCGAAGATGCCCGCGACGATCGCCTCCTCGAGTTCCTTGTCGGTCTTTCCTGGACCCGCGAACACGATGTCGAGCGGGTCAAAGCCTACCTGGTTGACGACGAACAACTCGCCGCCGGACGCGATCTCGACGCCGGCGCCTAGCTGCCTAAGCAGTCCGAGAAGGGCCAGTGATGGGTTGGCTTTCATCGAGTAGAGCACTTCGAACGACGGGAAGGCCTCCCTGACCGCCGCGTACCGCGCCGCCACGGTGCCCGCGTCGTATATGTAAACGGGCGTTCCGGTCTCTCCCACGATCTGTGTGACTGAAAGGCCGCCGATCATCAGAACGCCGTTCTGTACCTCGTGATTGCGAAGCAGACTTCCTCCTCACTTCCTGCGGTAGACGTCGATCCTGGTCGTCCCACCGAAGATGTAGAACGGGAACAGCTCGGCCACCGCCGAATCCACTCCCAGCTTCACGTACTCCTCGCTCAGGTTCGCTCCTGTCTCGTTGAACATGATGAGCTTCGTCCCGGTCCTGCGGGCCGCATCGAGGATCTCCTCCATGGTGTCGGTCGAGATGATCATACCGGTCATTACGGCGGCGTCGCACCTCTCTATCATCTCGACGGTGCGATCCTCGCCGTACACGGGAACGCCCTCCAGTTCGGCGCCGACCAGCACCGGGTCCTCGTCGGTGCCGTACACCTCGTATCCTCTGTCGGAGAGCATCTTGACGATGTTGCCGATGACGCCGACGTTGACGACGCTCGCCTTCTCGATCCCGGCCGCTTCCAGCAGGCGTACCGTCTCGTCGACGATTATCCTGCTTCTCCACAGCGCCTTCTCCGCGGATGTGCCCGTTATCGTGAACGACTCGTCCGGGCGCTTCTCGAATGCAGAGTACATCGCGTCGACCGTCGCCACTTCGAAGCAGCGGTACTTGAACTCGGCCTCTCGGCAATCCTGTCCGAGGAGATAGTAGCCTTCCTCGAGATAGGGGATGGTCGAGCAGTAGCACGCGCCCTCGCCGACCGTCTGCACCAACAGGTAGACGTACTTGAACGTTCTCTCCACCGGGTTCGGCTGGAATAGCAGGTCGGTGCGCCAGAGCCCTCTTATGCGGAAGGACTCGTCCGGGTAGTCCTTGCTCTTGTCTATGCCCTTCTCTCGAAGGAGGTTCAGGTAGTTCATGGCCTGTCCAAGGGGGAAGGAAAGAATTACGGCAATATTAGCACGGAGGCGCGGGCGGTCAAACGGCGACCTCCGACGAAGCGGTGACGGGCCCGGCGGGTCGCGTCATCGGATCAGGACGACCTTGCGATGCAGGGATCTGTCTGCGAGCCTGGCTCTTATGAAGTACACGCCGCTCGCCGCGGGACGGCCGCTTTCATCGGCCCCGTCCCAGACGGTGTCGTGGTCACCGGCCGAGGCCGCTCCGCGCTTGAGCGTCCGGACGTGCCGTCCCGCGCAATCGTACACGGAGACGTCGATCCAGCAGTGGTCCCGTCCGACCGTGTAATGTATCGCGACCGACCTCCGCGCAGGATTGGGCACCGGAAGACCGAGTGCGTCCCGGGGCTGGACCCCCGGCACGAACACCGTCCACGGGCCGCGCCGCGTCTCTTCTCCCGACCGCTCGACCACGATGAGACGATAGGAATACTCGCTCTCCGGCTCGACCGCCGCGTCGCGGTAGGTGAAGCGGCCTCCCGGTCCGGGAACGATGGCCTCCTGGTTCAGGCGCACGTACGTGTCCCCGGCCGACAGCGCGTCGCGTCGCTCGATGTAGCAGCCTTGAGGCTCGTCCGGTGGGTCGAGATACCACGTAAGCGTCACTGAACCAGGGCTCGCGTCGTGGTCGCAGAATACGAGCCGCGCCGGTTCGCGCCAGTCCTCCATCTCGGCCAGCAGCGCGTCCACGAGATGGGCGGCCGGTCCTTCCTGAAGGTAGTAGAAGGGGAACCCGAAGTACGCGAGCATTCCCGTTCCGTCCTCCGGGTAGGTGAGCGTGCCGCAGGGGCGGTCCTGCAGCGTGTAGTTCAGGAAGGCATCGAACAGGTAGACGCGGCGCGTGCCCTGCACCGGCCTCACCACCTCGCACCAGGGCACGCCGCCGTGCGCCACGAACTCGGCCTGCCACTTGCCCAGCGTGTCGACCGGCACGTCATCGAAGCATGAGGTCTGCAGCGCCTTGCCTCCGAGGAACGCCCAACCGTACGTGGTCGGGTACGAAGGATTCGAGGCGTTCCCAGCGTTGTACATGCTGTCCACCCCGGCGTGCTCAACAACGAAGTCGGGCAGCGGCTCTGTGGTGTCGTACGTGGTCTTGTCGCGCCCGGCCAGAGCCGTCATCGGCGCCAGTCCCTCTATTATGAGGTTCCCACCCGCTCGGACGAACCCCTCGACGTAGTGGTAGGTGCTCTCGGCCTGCACCGACCTCAGGAGTTCGAAGCCGGGACCGACGGTCCACATGACCGTTCGGTATCGGCCAAGCTCCTCCATCGACGGAAGCCAGGGATATCCCTCGGCGATGTGGTCGAGAGGGTCCCACGCGTCGTGCTCGTGTCCCGCGAGGATCTCGCCGTAGAAGGCGTCGTGCACGGCCTCCGGAACGTCTCCCCCGAACCAGTCGTCGATCTGAAGGAGGAGCAGGTCCATCGGGGCCTCTACGGGAGCGAGTTCGAGTCTGCCCGTCGTCTCGGCTCCGTCTGAGTCGCGCGCCGCGAAGTAGACCACCGAGTCGCCGCGTGCCGGCCTGAACGTGAACTCCCATGGCACAGCGTGCCACTCCCACTCTCCGGGCGGATTCCCGGCCGAGAACGCGACCGCCCCGTGGTCCGCGCAGTAGGCCGAGACGTCGGCGTCCATCCTGAAGATGAGCAGCTCGTTCTCGTAGACGGGCTGTCGGTCGTCGGCCCCGGCTTCCGACGAGCCCCGGAACACGAGCGTGCGCGGCAGGAAGTTCGTGTCCACCGTGAGAACGGGACGCAGCGTGTCGGTGACGACGAAAGCGTGGTACGCGGGCGATGGGTCCGGCGCGCCCTGGTCGTCGACGGCGCGCACGCGGAACGTGAACGAGCCCGGCGCCAGGCCCGCGAATGAGACATGCCGGCGCTCTGCGGCGACGGACGTCCAGGTCTCGTCTTCGCTTTCCGCCGTGAGGGAGTACTCGTAGGATACGACCGCTCCGTCCAGGTCGACGCCTCGCCACTCGAAGCGCGGCGATGGCGAAAGGACGTCGTGCTGCGTGCAGCAGGTGGGGAGGAGTTCCGTATCGGGCGGCAGGTTGGGGTCCTGACCGGCGATGCCCGCGGCGGCCGCGGTCGCCACTACGTTCAGTGCCGTTATCGCTGTCGCGAGGTCGATGCTCAGGTTCGCGATTACGTCGTCGGTGGTGTGCATGTAGGGCGACGACGGCTCGATCGCGCTGTCGATGACGCTGTATCCGGCCTCCCAGAAGCTGTTCTGGTCGCTCGCTCCCAGCGGCTGGACCTTCGGCTCGAAGACGTATGGCGTGTGCGACGTCGCCACATCGCACATCCACGAGGCGACCGAGATCGCGGTGGAATCCGCGTAGATGACGCCGTCCGGGAGAGGTGGCGAGCTGTAGCCGATGCAGTCGACGTTCAGATAGACGAACACGCTCGTCGACTCGGCCACGGCGTCGCCTACGAAGGCCCTGCTGCCCCAGAGACCCTCCTCCTCGGCCGACCAGCAGGCAAAGATGACGCTCCTTTCGGTCTCGATGGCGGCGAGTATCCTCGCCGCCTCGAGCACGCAGGCCACGCCGGATGCGTTATCCTCCGCGCCCGGCGCGGGCGCATGGGGATCGTCGAAGTTCTGTACCGTCGCGGAGTCGTAGTGGCCGCCGAGGACGACGTACTCGTGTGGTCTCGAGGTCCCGGGCTTGTACGCGAGGACGTTCACCGCCGTCGCGGAGTCCTGCCATGTCCACGTCCGGAACGTGTCCATCCTGGTGTCGGAGTAGCCGTACTCGAGGAAGCGGTCGCGTATCCAGCGGCCCGCCGCCAGGCATGAGTCGGTCGAGACGTAGCGCGTCTCGAACGCCTGAAGCCTCTCGATGGTGGCACGAATGTTGTCGGCGCTGGTCGACTCGACAAGCGCCTCGATGAACGATTCAGGAGGGACGCGGGGCACGACCTCGGAGGCGGGACGCGTACGGGACGCGGCGCCGTGCGCTCGTTCCATCGCGAGAGCGGCGTCGCCCGTCGTGACCGCGAGAGGCTCGCGCGGCGCTGTGCGACCCGTGGACGCAGGCCCGGCCGCCGAGCCGGCCGCTGCCCCCGTGCAGGTCCCCGCCAGCGTGACGGCGGCGAGCACCGCGAATGTCATCCATCTCGAGAACATCAAGGCGCCTCCGGAATGCCCCATCGCACTGCATTATACACGCGCCGGCGCGTCCGGACAGCCTCCGCTCGCCCTCTCTTGAAACACGGGGCCCGCGATGCTAAACTGTGCTCTGTCGCTCGTGTCTGACGATGCGCACGTTCGCATCGCGGGACGCGGGCGAACACACAGAAACCGCGGCGCCGAGGCGGAGGCGGCTCGACGCGGCGGATAAGTGCATTCCGGGGTCGGGCGCACTGCGCCGCGGCCCTTCACGGCTGTTGAGCGGCCCGGCCGGGGCGGGCCACACGGAGAACCCATGAGCGACGAGACCAGGAGTCATGGTGGCGACATTCAGGCGATCGAGACGCTGGCCAGGGGGCGCGAGCGCATCCTTGGCGAGATGAGGAAGGCGATCGTGGGACAGGACCGGGTCATTGAGGAACTCATGACCGCGATACTCGCCAACGGTCACTGCCTTCTGATCGGCGTGCCGGGTCTGGCGAAGACCCTCATGGTCAGCACGCTGGCCACCGCGCTCGACCTCTCGTTCAAGCGCGTGCAATTCACGCCGGACCTGATGCCGTCGGACATCACGGGTACCGACATCATCGAGGAGGATCCGGGGACGCACGCGCGCAGCTTCAAGTTCATACGTGGTCCGGTGTTCGCGAACATCGTCCTGGCTGACGAGATCAATCGAACGCCGCCAAAGACACAGGCCGCCCTGCTTCAGGCCATGCAGGAGAAGGAGGTCACCTCGGGAGGCAACACCTATCCGCTCGATCTTCCGTTCTTCGTGCTGGCCACGCAGAACCCGATCGAGCTGGAAGGCACCTATCCGTTGCCTGAGGCGCAACTCGACAGGTTCATGTTCAGCATACACGTGGGTTACCCGAGCGAGCAGGAGGAGAAGGACATCGTCGAGGCGACCACGAGCGCGTACGCGCCGGACGTCAAGACGATACTGACCGCCGACGAGATCATCGAGCTACAGAGGCTCGTGCGCCGGGTGCCGGTGCCCGGGCATGTCCTCGAGTTTGCCGTGAGGCTCGCACGGAGCACTCGCCCGTCGGACGGGGCGCCCGACTACGTGCGCAACTGGGTGTCGTGGGGGGCCGGACCGAGGGCGTCGCAGTATCTGACGCTCGGCGCCAAGACCAGGGCCATCCTGCACGGCAGGTACGCCCCGGACACCGACGACGTGCGCGCGGTGGCGCAACCCGTCCTCCGCCACAGGATCGTGACGAACTTCAACGCGGAGGCGGACGGCATCTCCTCGGGCGACATCGTCGACCGTCTGGTCGCGGAAGCGGCGTAGCTTCGCCCACGTTGTCGCGCGCTGTTGTGGGTCCGGCGGCCTTCCCCTCCGGGCGAGTTCTGCTCGCGAAGCGAGCGGTGTCTGAGCCGGAGGGGATGCCGCCGGGCCCAACCAGGCAGGAGACAGGATGGCTGACGAATCCTACAGACGCTTCCTCGACCCCACGGTCGTCTCGAAGCTAGCCTCGATGGAGCTGCGCGCGCGGCTCGTCGTGGAGGGGTTCGTTACGGGCCTGCACAAGAGCCCGTACAAGGGTTTCAGCGTCGAGTTCGCGGAGCACCGTCAGTACATGCCGGGCGACCCGCTGAAGCACATCGACTGGAAGGTCTACGGGAAGACCGACCGCTTCTACATCAAGGAATACGAGGAGGAGACGAACCTTCGCGGTTACGTTCTCCTCGACGCGAGCGCGTCGATGGCGTACACGTCCGGAGGCGTCTCGAAGCTCGAGTACGGGCGCTACCTGGCCGCGGCCATCGTCTATCTCATGCTGAAGCAGCAGGACTCGGTAGGCCTCCTCGTGTTCGACGAGAACGTGAGAGACTTTCTCCCGCCGCGCTCGAATCCGAGGCACCTGCACGCTCTGCTCTCCAAGCTCGACGAGATCGTTCCGTCATCGTCGACCGACATCGGGCTGGTGCTCCACGACCTCGCGCGGCGGATGCGCAGGCGCGGGCTGGTCATGCTGATATCGGATCTGCTGGACGATCCCGCGGACATCATGCCGGGTCTCAAGCACTTCCGGCACATGAGGCACGAGGTCGTCGTCTTCCACGTGCTCGACCCCCGCGAGGCCGAGTTCGACTTCGACACCGACGCCACGTTTCGCGACATGGAAAGCGGTGAGCAGATGACGACCGAGCCGTTCTCCATCAGAAAGGACTACAGGGCGGCCGTGGAGGACTGGATGACCAGGCTCAGGCGCGAGTGCGCCGAGAGCAGGATCGACTACGTGCCGATCTCGACTTCCACGCCGTACGACCGAGCTCTCTTCTCCTATCTCGAGAAGCGCAAGCGACTCGGGTAACGGGTGCGCCATCGCGGCGCGCGGAGCCACACGTTGAGCCTCACGTTCCTCAATGCCGCTTTTCTGTTCGGCGCTCTGGCGTCGCTACTGCCGCTCATCATCCACCTTCTGAGCAGGCGGCGGGCGGAGACCGTCGAGTTCAGCTCACTGCGCTTTCTGCGCGAGCTCGAGCGGCGGCAGATCAGAAGGGTGAGGATCAGGCAGATCCTCCTTCTCGTCGTGCGCAGCCTGATCATCCTGACCGTCGCTCTGGCGCTGGCCCGCCCCACTCTCTCGGGACCCACAGCCTTCGGCGGCGGCCACGCGAGGACGTCGGTCGCCATCATCCTCGACCAGAGCGCGAGCATGTCCCGGGAAGGCTCGTCCGGCACGCTGTTCGACGAGGCGGTACGCCTGGCGCTCGGCGCCTCCGACCTCCTCGCCGAGGGCGACCAGGCCTTCCTGGTCACCGCCGGGAGTCCCCCCGCCTCGCTCCTGTCCGGGGGAACGTTCAGCCGCGGAGCCCTGGTCGACGCCGTGGGGGAGGTCGAGGTCTCGAGCGCCGCCACCGACTACGTCGGAGCCGTCGACATAGCGCTCGACCGTCTGTCGACGGCCCGCAACCTGAACAGGGAGCTCTATGTCGTGGGCGACCTTCAGAGAAGCGGGTGGAGCGGGCCCAACACGCGGCAGGTCGAGAGCCCGGCGTCTTCAGCGATCGGGCCGGACCGACGGCCGACCGCGTACCTGTTCGCGCTCGAGGGGCCCGTCGGCAACCAGGGCGTCAGGTCCGTCGCCGTCCAGCGACGTTACGGTGTGAGCGGCGGCGCCTACTCGGTCGCCGCGGAGATCGGCAACGACAGCCGGAGGCAGGTCGACGTCCCCGTGAGGCTCTACGTCGACGGCGTGCAGGTTGGACACTCGGGCGTCGACCTCGGTCCGGGCGAGCGCGGCGGCGTCCAGTTCTCCGTCATGGTCGACGAGACCGCGTGGCACTCGGGCAGGGTCGAGCTTCCGTCCGACGTCTTCGTGGCCGACGACTCCCGCTACTTCGTGATACCTCCCGTCCGCACGACCGAAGTGCTCGTCGTTGGGCCCGACGGCGATGAGCGCTCCGGCGACGCCTTCTACATCTATCGCGCGCTCGACCCGACGGGACACGCTGAAAGGTTTCGTCCGTCGATCGTCGCGGCGTCCAGCCTGTCGGCCCAGGAAGAGGGCCGGTTCCCGGCCGTCGTGCTCGCCGACGTGGGGAGGCTCGACGAGGCGGGGGTCCGCTGGCTCGAGCGGCACGTTGCGGCGGGCGGCGGCCTGTTCGTGGTGCTCGGAGACAGGACCGACGTGCGGGCGTGGAACGAGGGCGAGCTGCCGGGCTCGAATGTCGTGAACCTCATCGAGCCGTTCGAGCGCGAGTCCGGCCTGAGACTGGCCCCGTCGGGTCAGGGGCACCCGATGCTCGAGGGCCTGGTCGTAGGCGAGAGGCTCGTCGACGAGATCGACGTGAGGCGAGGGTTCGTCGCCGAGAGGGGCGGCGCTGAGGAAGTGCTCGAGTTCCCCGGTGTGGGGCCCGCTCTCCTCATCGTGCGCGGACCCGAGTCGGGCGCCGGAGAGGTCGCCGTGCTGCTGACCGCCGTCGACGCGCGATGGAGCGACCTGCCGCGCAGCGGGTTTCTGGTCCCGCTCGTTCACCGAGTGGTCGAGCAGATATCGGGCGGCTCCGCATCGCTGGGAGAGGCGCTCGTGGGGGGAGACCTGGCAGTCGGCTCGCGTGGGATCGCCGGCAGGATCGACGTGGTCCTTCCCGACGAGACCGTCGTGACGGCGGAGCAGGCGCCCGGAGGACGCGGCGCCGTCGTGTTCCGCAACGCGATGCTCCCGGGCATCTACTCCTTCGTGATGGGCGGCCAGACCCTGGCGCTCGGGGCGGTCAACGTGGACCCGGTCGAGAGCGAGCTTGCGCCCGCCGGCTCCGAGGAGATCAAGCAGAGCCTTGCGGGTCTTGACTGTCGGTTCGTCGACGCCGCGGGTGACGTGGCGGGGCAAATACTGGAGGCGCGCCGCGGGAGGGAGTTGTGGCGCGTGTTCGTATACGCGGCTCTCGCCCTGCTCGCGCTCGAGATGTACCTGTCCCGGCAGAGGGCGTCCTGACCGGCGCGACAGGCGCCTTGGGGCTGGACTGACGGGACGTGACATGCCTGTTGGGGGATGACGCCGTGCCCGGTCGCATGATCGTCGACATAGCCTATGGTGCGGGACCGTTCGAGGACGTGACGGCGCGGCTCGAGCGCGGCGGCCGTCTATGGGTCGGCGGTCTCATGGGGTCGTCCCGCACGCTCCTCACGGCCGTCCTTCGGAAGCGCTTTCCGCACACATGGGTAGTCGTGGCGCCCAATACGTCTGACGCCGAACACGTTCAGGACGACCTCGCCACGTACCTCGGGGCGGGCTCGGTGAGGCTCTTCGGCGAGTGGGAGACGCTGCCGTACGAACGAAGGTCGCCACTCGCCACGATCACAGAGTCGAGACTCGTCACGCTATCGAAGCTTCAGGCCGGCGAATCGCCAGTCATCGTCACCACCCCTAAGGCGATCATGCAGGCCACTCTGCCGCGCAGGCTGCTCCGCGAGACCACCCGCGTGCTCCGCGTTGGGGACGCGCTCAGCCTCTCCGAGTTCGCGACGTATCTCGTCGATTGCGGATACCAGCGAGTCAGAATGGTGGAGAGCTCCGGCGACTTCAGCGTGCGTGGCGGCATCGTCGACCTGCTCTCCTTCGGGTACGACGACCCGCTCCGCATAGAGCTGTCGGGCGACGACATCGAATCGATGCGTCAGTTCGACGTCTACACGCAGCGATCAGTGAGAGACCTGGAACGGGCGACCGTGCTGCCCCGCCGCGAGGTGGTGCTGTCGGGCGAGGGCAGCGGAGAGATCAGCGCTCGCCTGTCCGCCTCGCATCCCAACGAGTCGGAGGACCGCGACCGCGTCATCTCGTCTCTCGAGGCGGGGTTCTACTTTGAAGGCGTCGAGCAGTACCTTCCGGTGATCCACCCGGACGCGGAGACGCTCGCCGACTATCTGCCGGACGACGTCGGCACCGTCTTCATCCGCGAGGACGAGGTCTGGGACCGCGCGGAGCTGCTGTCGCTCGAGGCCGCGAAGACCTACATGGACAGGCGTGAGCAGATGCCGCTCTGCGAGCCGGAGTCGCTGCTCGTGCCGTTCGACCGATTGATCGGGAAGCTCGGCGGTCGCTCGCTCGTAGCGACGGGGCTGGTCGCGAGCGGGAAGATAGAGGGTCTGACCAGGGTCGAGATAGCGGCGAAGCTTCAGGAGTCGTTCGGTTCGGACATGGACCTGCTTCGCGCGCGGCTCGCACAGCACGCGCGCGACAACCGCGTCTTCGTGATGTGCGACAACCGCGGCCAGGCGTCGCGGTTGACCGAGCTCCTCGGCGACACCGCGCTCGACGTAGCGATCGAGCTGGGCAGTCTCGAGAAGGGGTTCTCGATCCCGGACGCCCGGCTCGTCGTCTATACCGACCACGACATCTTCGACCGCTACCGGAGAAGACGCAGGGCGAAGTTCCGCGGGGGAGCGCCGATCTCGAGCTTCGAGGCGCTCGAGCAGGGCGATTTCGTGGTGCACGTGGCGCACGGCATCGGACGCTACGTGGGCGTCGAGAGAGTGGAGGCGGACGGCCGCCAGGTGGACTGCGTCGTGGTCGAGTACGCCGAAGGCGGCAGACTCTACGTGCCGGCCGACGAGCTCGAACGGCTGCAGAAGTACGTTGGGAAGGAGGGCGTGCGTCCGCGACTGAACAGGCTGGGCAGCCCCGCCTGGGCGCGCACCAAGGAGAAGGCACGCGCCGCGGTCGAGAAGCTCGCGCGCGATCTCCTCAGGCTCTATGCCGTCAGGCGCGCGCGGCCGGGACACGCGTTCGGCTCGGACAACATCTGGCAGCAGGAGCTGGAGGCCTCGTTCATCTACGACGAGACCGAGGACCAGCTGAGGGCGGCCGAGGAGATCAAGAACGACATGGAGTCGTCCCGTCCGATGGATCGCCTGATCTGCGGCGACGTCGGGTTCGGAAAGACCGAGGTCGCGATACGCGCCGCGTTCAAGTCCGTAATGGACGGCAAACAGTCCGCGATCCTGGTCCCGACGACCATTCTTGCGCAGCAACACCTGACCACGTTCAAGGACCGGCTTGCCGACTACCCGGTGGAGGTCGACGTCATCTCGAGGTTCAGGACCGCGGCCGAGCAGGCCGACGTCCTGAAGCGGCTGTCCGAGGGCAAGATAGACATCATCATCGGGACGCATCGCCTCATACAGAAGGACGTGAAGTTCAGGGACCTGGGTCTCCTGGTCATCGACGAGGAGCAGCAGTTCGGAGTCCTTCACAAGGAGAGCATCCAACGGCTGCGCGAGACGGTCGACGTGCTGACGATGACGGCCACGCCGATACCCCGCACGCTTCACATGGCGCTCATGGGCGCACGCGACATGTCGGTCATCAACACGCCGCCGCGCGACCGCCTGCCCGTGCGTACTGAGATCGCGGCGTTCGACGGCGACCTGATCGTCGAGGCGGTCATGCGTGAGATCGACCGCGGCGGACAGGTCTACTTCGTGCACAACCGTGTCCAGACCATTGAGGAGATGGCCGCTTACCTCAAGGACCTGCTCCCCGATCTCTCGATCGACGTCGGCCACGGCCAGATGCCGGAGCGACAACTCGAGGAGGTGATGCTCAGGTTCCTCGAGGGGCGGATCGACGTCCTGGTCTGCAGCATGATCATCGAGTCCGGGCTGGACATCCCCAATGTCAACACGATCATCATCAACCGGGCGGATCGTTTCGGACTCGCGCAGCTGTATCAACTCCGCGGTCGCGTGGGACGCTCGAACCACAGGGCGTACGCGTACCTGCTCATACCGCCTGACCGCGGCATAACCGCGATCGCCAGGAAGAGGCTTGCCGCCATTCAGGAGTTCACCGATCTCTCGTCGGGTTACAAGCTGGCGATGCGCGACCTCGAGATCCGCGGCGCGGGCAACATCCTGGGTGCAGAACAGCACGGCCACATGCTGGCGGTCGGCTTCAATCTCTATTCCAAGCTCCTGAGAGACGCCGTCCGGCGTGTCAAGGGGGGACAGGCTGAGGAGGAGTTCGAGCCGTCGGTCGAGCTGAAGGTAGATGCATACATACCCGATGAGTACATCCGCGACAACGACATGAAGATCGACATATACAAGAGGATACGCGACACCCAGGCGGTCGAGGCCGTCGACGAGCTCGCGTCGGACCTGCACGACAGGTTCGGACGTCTGCCCACCGCGGTCGAGACGCTCCTGGGGGTCCAGGTCGTGAGGCTCCTGAGCCGAAAGGCCGGTGTGAAGCGGGTCGGTATGTCGGACGGGTTCGTCGAGGCGGAGTTCGCCGGCGGCAAGGAGCCCAAGCCCTCTCAGATGAAGAAGGTGCTGGAGTCCTGCGACGTCCCCCTGGAGTTCGACTCGCGCTCGGGCCTGACGGTGCGGTTCCGAGCTCCGCGGGACAGGAGGGCGGCCCTCGAGCTGGGGAGAAAGGTGTTGAAGCACTTCGCGGCTTATGCTAACTTCAGTTAGTTATGATGGAGTGACCACTTACGGAGACGAAGGCACATCTGGGACCATGGTCTCCAGGGCACGCACACCTCTGCGACTGCGTCGCGGAACGCGCCCGGAGGCGGCACGAAAGGAGAGCCGGGATGTACAGAAGGATTCTCGCAATCTCGCTCCTGACGCTGGCGGTGGTGGCCGTTGTCGTCGGTTGCGGGGGCAAGGCTGAGAAGGTCGTCGTCACGATAACCGATGATGAAGGCAAGGTGGCTCCGCGCGAGATAACGGTGGAGTACGTCAACAACCGACTCGACCGCATGCCACCCAACCTTCTGCCGGATACCCCCGGTGTCGACGGCAAGAAGGAGTTCATCGACGAGATCATTCGTAAGGAGCTGCTGGTCATAGAGGGTTACAGGCTCGGCATACCCGACGACCCTCAGTTCGAGCAGATGCGCCAGCTCTACGCCGATGACAAGGCGCGGCAGATGTACATCCAGAAGTTCGTCAGTGACCTCGCTGTTCCGACCGAGGAAGAGGTCGCGAGGCACCGGGTTCTCCGTGAGACCAAGATCACGCTGGATCAGATCATCGTTCCGACCGAGACCGACGCCTGGGACGCGTACCATCGCATCGTTGACGGCGGCGAGGACTTCGCCGAAGTGGCCCGCGAGGTATCCACCGCGCATTCGGCGCCCGACGGGGGCAGGATGGAGCCGATGATGTGGTCGGACTTCCATCCCGTCGTCATGATGGAGATCGACGAGCTGGGTCCCGGCGGCATCACCGAACCCATCGATATGGGAGGGGTCTGGGGCGTATACCGCGTGGCCGATCGCACGGAGCCCAAGGACCTGCCCGAGCTGAATGCGCAGCAGATGGATGCGGTCGCTGCCGAGGCGCGCGTCTGGAAGCGCACCGTACGTGAGGAGGAGCTGAACAAGGAGATGCAGGAGCAGGCCGAGCTCACGTACAACGACGCCGCGCTCGACATCCTCGGTCAGAAGATCCAGGAGCAGATCGACGAGATCATCCCCGAGAATGTTCAGGAGATGAGTGCAGAGGAGAGGATGCAGCTAGCTCGCATACCCCTCATTCCAAATCTTTCCGACGAAGAGGCCGCGATGCGGCTGCTCTCCTACAAGGTGGGGGGGGAGGAGAAGGTCTGGACGCTCGGCGACATCAGACAGATGATCGAAGAGATGCCTGGCATAGAGGGACCGAAGAACAGCAGTGCCTACGGTCTCAAGCTCTTCCTCTGGCGCAAGATTCGCGAAGACCTCATACAGGATGCGATAGCGAAGAACAAGTACAGGAGTCCAAGGAGCTCAAGGACT
>CAYNQF010000023.1:0-30645 GCA_964399265.1 uncultured bacterium
CCTGGAGCTTTCCTTCTGACGGCATCGCGGGCCGCCCCTGGTCTCTGCCCCTCTAGTGGAGAAGCTAGCAATGAGACGATCCTTCGACCCGCGCGCCGGGCGCGCGCGGGACTCGCTTGCGGTCTCGTCCCGCTCGTTCATGGCCGCCTGCCTGCTCGCCACCTGTCTGCTCGTCGAGTGGTCCTCACAGGCTCAGTCTGCACCGGCGGCCCCGCCACCCAGACAGTGTGTCACGGCCTTCGTCCCGGCCGGCGTCGTGGAGCCTCCCGACTCCTGGGAGCTGCGCCGGCCCTCGTCAGTGGCCGTCGACCACAGGGGACAGATACTGATAGCCGACACGGGCGATCACCGCGTCGTGGGGATGACTGCGGACGGCGACGCCGTTCTCGAGTTCGGGGGGTACGGTTGGGACGAGGGGCAGTTTGACGGCCCCACCGACCTCGCCGTCTACGGGGGCTTCTTCACGTACGTCCTCGACGAGGGCAACCGCAGGGTCGAGCGCTTCGATGTCTACGGTGACTACATCGACCTCGTCGTCGGCGAGGGAGACGCGGGTTCTCCGGTCGCGATAGCGGTCGGCCGATCGGGCGAGCTGTACATAATCGACGCCGACTCGCAGAGCATCCTCGTGCAGTCGCAGTTCCAAGAGGCACTCGCCCCGGTTGGCCAGTTCGGCACCGGCGCGGGCGGGCTCGTCCGTCCGATCGCCGTAGCCGTCGGGCCGCGAGGCGAGATAGGGGTTGCCGATCCCGGCAGGGCCTCCGTCGTGGTCTTCGACGAGTTCGGGACCGAGCTGTACGAGATAGAGCTGCCCGATACGTTGGCGGCGACCGACCTGGTGCTGGACCCGTGGAGCTGTGCGGTCGTCGTGGAGCCCGGCGCGCGTCGTGTCGTGGCGTACCCTCCCGGAGGGGGGGCGCCGACCGCCTCGCTCGACCTGGAAGACGGTTTCGTACCGGTCTCCATTGCCATCGATGAAGCTGGCTCGCTGTACGTTCTGGACGGCGGGCTCGGACGCGTGCTCGTTCTAGAGACTACCCATGGAGAATGCGCCCCGGTACGCCGGTGACATCCGGAGATGGCTCCCGCGTCCGGCTGCGATGATCATGGTGGCGGCCGCGTGTGCGCTCTTGCCGCATTCCGCCCGTGCCGACGGCGGGTCGGTCGTCCGCGAGAGCGGGCGGCGGACCATCGAGCTGACCGGCGTCGAGGCGGGAGACGGCATGGACCTGCCCGACCGCTACGTGGTCGCCGGCACGGACAGCGTCTGGGTGGACGGGTCGCCTCTCGAACGAGGCGTCTGCTATTCGCTTGACGTCGACGCCCTCCGTCTCTCGTTCACCTGCCCCGTTTCCGACAGCGCAGATGTCAGAGTGTCCTACCTCTATCTCCCCTTCGAGTTCCGGGACCGGTACCGGAATGCCGTGCTCGACTCGTTCGCTTCGGCTCCGCCGTGGGTCGAGGGCGAGGCGCAACTTGTTTCCACCGAGCTAAGGTCCTCGCCCGAGATGCCTTCGGGATTCAGGGTCGGTGGCGCCAAGACGTTCGGCATCAAGATGGGCTCCGATCGCGATCCCAGCCTCGAGCAGTCCCTGAGGTTGAACATGAGCGGCAACATCACGCGCGACGTCTCGGTGAATGCATACCTCTCTGACCAGAACACGCCGCTCGTTCCGGAGGGCGACACCGAGGAGCTTCGAGCCCTCGACCGCGTTCTGATAGAGATCGAGGGCGAGAATCTCGCGGCCACGATGGGAGACGTCGAACTGGACATCCACGGCGGCAGCCTCTTCAACGTCACCAGAGAGCTCAAGGGAGCCACAGGCCGAGCCGGCCTCGGCCGTGCGGACCTGCTGCTCGCCGGAGCGTCGGCGGACGGCGAGTTCCGAAGCCTCACCCTGAGGGCGGTCGACGGCAAGCAGGGCCCGTACTTGCTCACCGGCGCCGGCGGAGAGACCGGGATCTCGGTCGTCGCCGGGTCCGAGCGCGTCTGGCTGGACGGCGTCCTTATGAAACGCGGCACGGACAACGACTACGTCATCGATTACGTCTCGGGCGAGATAGAGTTCACCGAGAGACGACCCGTCAGCTCGGACAACGAGGTGACCGTCGACTACGAGTACTCTCTTGCCGATTTCGAGAGGGACATCTACGGGGCGAGAGGCCAACTGGCCCTGGGACGCGACTCGACCGTGGGCGTGTCCTTCTTCCGTGAGGCCGACGACGAACGTTCGCCGATATCGGCGGTGCTCACCGACGAGCAGATCGCCGTCCTGGAAGCCGCCGGCGACGACCTTTCGCTCGCGCACGACGCCGGGATCGATTCGTTGGGAGTGGGCGGAGACTACGACCTCGTGTCGGAGGGCGTCTTCGAGTATGCCGGGGCCGACTCGGGGGTCTACGACCTTCACTTCGAGTTCTACCAGGGCGGCGACTACGACTACGACTTCGAGGACGATCGGTACGTCTACGTCGGCGAGGGCGAGGGGAGCTACCGTCTCGGGCGGAGGCTCCCCGTGCCGACGGACAAGGCCGTGGGTGCGGTGGACGCGCGGTTCGGACTCCCGTCCGACGGGTCGGTCGACGTCGAAGCGGCCGTGTCTAGCTACGACGCCAACACCTTCTCCGACGTCGGCGACGACGACAATCTGGGGAACGCGGAGGTGCTGTCCGCCACGCTGCCGAGACTCAGGCTCGGGCCCGGGGGAAACGGGGCGGTCGGCATGGTCCTCAGGGCGCGCAGGGTAGCGGGGAACTTCGAGGGTGTCGGCCGCTTCAGGGACGTGCGATACATAGAGAAGTGGGAACTCCAGGGGCTCGAACCGCCGACGCAGGAGCTGATGCTCGAGGGCGGCGTCACGGCGGAGCTCCCGGGGCGGGGCGTCATGACGGCCTCGTACGCCTACCTCGAGCGGGGAGACGCACTCATCTCGAACAAGACCGAGTTCATGTTGGACGCCCGGCCGGGGGCCGGCTTCCACGTGAACGCCGACGGTCGCTTCGTCGACCTGGACTCCGACAAGGTCACGCGGGGTCGTTCGCTACTCCGGACGGCTCTCGAGAAGGACTTGGGTCCTTTCACCCCGGGGCTGTCGTACCGCCACGACTCGAGGGAGCTGACCGGCGACACTGGAGAGCGCTACGACGAATACGCGGCGTCTCTCTCCGGTCGGGACGGGCGCGGTTCGACCTTCAGGGCGCGATACGCCTACCGCGAGACCGAGAGGATGGAGAGCGATCTCTGGAGCATGGCGTCGACCACGCGCACGCAGGAGTACGGGGTCGCGCTCAGGCGCAGCGAACTCCTGTCGGTCGAGGCCGACGTCACGAGGAGGACGACCGAGTACGAGCCGGGTCTCGAGCAGCCCGGCACGAGGTACGACGTGGCCACGCTCCGCGCGACGCACCGTTCGATGGAGGGCGGACTCGAGGGCGAGGTCCGTTACGCGGTCACCTCGACGGAGGTCGAGGAGAAGAAGAAGGTCGTGACCGTCGAGGACGGCGTGGAGACGACGAGGATCACTTCGACCGGACGCTTCTATCCGGTTACCGACCTCACCGCAGGCACCGGCTGGAAGATCCGCTTCCGCGAGCGCGGCGGTCGCGCTATGCCGGACCCGTCGGCGTTCCGCCGCTTCCTCTCCGCGTTCTCGTTCGAGACCGACGTCAAGCTGAACGAGGTGACGACGACGTCGAACAAGCTTGGCCTCTACACGCTTGACCCCGACGTTCTCATGGGCGACGACACGGTGAAGGCGGAGGTCAGCGGTCGGCACGTGGTCAGATACACCGCGGCCGACGGCACGAGGTCGGTCAGACTGGCGCTCACCACGCGCGATGTGCTCGACAGGAGCTACGAGAATGCAACCGAGCGCAGGAAGGACCGGACCGGAGTCGCGGACCTCAAGCTGTCCCCTTCGGGAGGGGTATCGTACCGCCTGGAGGGGGACCTGAGCCGCAGGGAACAGCGCTCGGAGGGGACCGGGTACAGCTACAGGATAGACGAGAGGATCGGTCTCATCGAGGTCACCTCGAGGAGGCTCGGTGAACTCGAGGTCAAGGTGACCGGAACCGTGACGGGGACCGACGAGCGTCTCGAAGAGATCAGCCTGCTGGAGACGACCATCACCCCGGGCCTCACGTATCGCCTTCGCGGAAAGGGAACCGTCACGGCGTCGTTCTCGCGAGTCGACCTGCGGTCTGACGCGGAAAGCCTGCCCGTCTACCTGGCCGGCGGCCGGCGGCCGGGTCTTGCCTCTCTGTGGCGGCTCTCGGCCGACTACAGGCTCAACCGCTTCCTGACCGCCTCGCTGTCCTATCTCGGGGAGAGGCGCCCCGACAGCGACACGAGGCATACGGTTGATGCGAGGGTCAATGCGTACTTCTAGGATGACATGGGGGTTCTTTCTCGCGGCGGCGCTCGCGCTTGCGCCGGCGGCCTCGTGGGCAGCGGCCCCGCAGGGGCGCACCGCTCCGCTGTCGGACCTCACGATACGGGGCCTCCAGAGTCTGAGCACGAGCGACGTTCGCTCGATCGTGGCGCCCGAAGGACTCGTCGACACGAGCGAGGAGGCGCTCGGGGCCGCCGCCGAGTCGCTCCTCGCCCGGCTGGCGACCGAGGGACGTCCGTTCGCTACGGTCCGGATCGACTGGCGAGACGTGGAGGAGGGCGTCGACCTCGAGGTCGACATCCACGAGGGGCCCGAAGCGCGCCTCTCGTCGCTGACGGTGGATGCGGGGGGTGCCGTTCCGCCGCCGGTGGGAGTGGGCGCGCGGGGAGAGGTCCTGAGCGAGGGCGTGGTCGAGAGGGAGGCCGAATCCCTGCTCGGCGAGCTGGAAGACTCGGGATACCCGTTCGCGTCGGTCCGCGTGTCCGGTGCCGGCCTGAGCGACGGAGGCGTGGCTGTCCGTCTCTCGGTCGACGAGGGACCCGCGACGCGTTTCGCCAGGCTGGCCGTGTCGGGCAACACGGTCACGAGGGCGCGCGTCGTCGAGCGGGAGGCGGGCATACTTCCCGGAGAGCCTTACAGCGCCTCGAAGGTGGCGGACGTCAGGCCGAGGCTCGAGAAGCTCGGGTTCTTCGCCAGCGTCTCCGAGCCCATTGTGACCGTGGACCCGATCACGGGACTCGCGACCGTCGGCGTCCGGGTCGAGGAAGGACGTACGAGCAGGGTGCTCGGCGTTCTGGGATACGCCCCCGGCACGGAGGAGCAGGAGAGCGAGTTCACGGGAACGCTGGACATCGGGCTCGGCAACATCGCCGGGACCGGCAGGGAGGCATCCGCCCGCTGGCAGCGGATACGACGAGGCTACACGAAGATCGCGTTCTCGTACAACGAGCCGTGGCTCCTGGGCGCGCCGGTAGACGTCGGCATTCAGGGGGAGCAGACCGTCAACGACACTGTGTACACGACGTCGGAGGGCGACCTGCTCGTGAGCGCGAGGGTTGGTGATAGGACCAGGGTCACGTGGTCGGTGGGTGCAGAGCGCTACGTGCCCGGAGCGGAGGACGAGTCGACGACAACGAGCTACAGGGCCGGAATGGCGGGTGAGTACGACGGGACCGACGCGCCGGGCAATCCCACCAGGGGCCTCCTGGTTCGCGGCTCGGCAACGTATGCCGCCAAGAAGGGCGGCGCGGACGAGAGGAGTCGTTCGGGGACCTTCGGAGTGGACGCTTCGACCTACGTGCGCACGTTCGAGCGGCAGGTGATCGCCGTCAGGTTCTCGGGTGCCGCCATCGTGAGCACGGAGGAGGACGTGCCGTTCCACGAGCTTCTGACCCTGGGTGGCGCGTCGAGCCTGCGCGGATACAGAGAGGAGCAGTTCCGCGGCACGCGGGTCGCTCTCGGCTCGACGGAGTACAGATTCCTGCTCTCCCGCCGCTCGAGGGCTCTCGTCTTCGTGGACGTCGGCTACTACTACCGTGGCGGCTCTAATTTCGCGAAGGGCACGAAGTTAGGATATGGAATCGGGTTGCGGGGTGAGACCCGCTTGGGTATAATCGCCCTGGACTACGGCCTGGGAGAGGGAGACGGTCTCCTCGACGGGAAGCTTCACGTCGGCCTCATCCGCGAGTTCTAGCGCATCCCCATCAATCGACCATGGAGCGGACCGACCCCGGGAGGGGCACCGGGACAGATGGGAACGAGCAAGAGCGCCGCGTCGCGCATCGATGAGCTCCGCGAGCTCATCAGACGCCACGAGCACAGGTACTACGTCGAGAACGACCCGGAGATCTCCGACGCCGAGTTCGATGCGCTCATGGCGGAACTCGTCGAGCTGGAGAGGGCCCGCCCCGATCTCGTGACGCCCGATTCGCCGACCCGCAGGGTCGGCGGAGCACCCACCGAGGGCTTCAGGACGGTTGAGCATGCCGTGCCGATGCTCTCGCTAGACAACACGTACTCGGCGGACGAGCTTCGTGACTTCGACCGCAGGGTCAGGACCCGCCTCGGCGACGAGGAGCCCGCCTACGTCGTCGAACTCAAGCTCGACGGCGTGAGCATCTCGGTGGTCTACACGGACGGTGTCCTCGATGTGGCCGCGACCAGGGGGGACGGGGAGCGGGGCGACGACATCACGGCGAACCTGCGCACGATCCACTCGGTTCCCCTCAGGCTGCACGGAGAGAGGCCGGGGAGGGTCGAGGTGCGCGGCGAGGTCTACATGCCGCGCTCAGGGTTCGAGTCGCTGAACAGAGACCGCAAGCGAGACGGAGAGGCCCCGTTCGCCAACCCACGGAACGCGGCCGCCGGTTCTCTCAAGCTCCTGGATCCCTCGCAGGTCGGTCGAAGGCCGCTGGATGCTTTCTTTTACCAGCTTCTGGGCGGTGAGTCCGACACGCACTACGCATCGCTCGGGGAGATCCGCGCCATGGGGTTCCGGGTGAATCCAGAGGCCGTTCTCTGCGAGGGCATCGACGCGGTCATCGAGCACATCGAGACGTGGGAGGAGCGGCGCTCGGCGCTCGACTACGACACCGACGGAATGGTGGTCAAGGTCAATGACCTGCGACAGCAGGCGGCCCTCGGTTCGACGTCGAAGAGCCCGCGCTGGGCCATCGCGTTCAAGTTCCCGGCGCAGTCGGCCACGACGGTCGTCGAGGACATCGCCGTGCAGGTCGGCCGGACGGGGAAGCTCACGCCCGTCGCTCACCTCTCGCCGGTGTTCGTGTCAGGCTCTACCGTGGCCCGGGCGACGCTGCACAACCAGGACGAGGTCGACAGACTCGATGTGCGGGTCGGCGACACGGTGATCATCGAGAAGGGCGGGGAGGTGATCCCCAAGGTCGTGAAGGTCGTGAAGTCGAAGCGCAAGGGGAGACCCAGGCGCTTCCGCATGCCGGCCGCCTGTCCCGTCTGCGGCGAGCCCGTGGTGCATCCTGAGGGGGAGGTCGACTACCGCTGCGAGAACGTCCGCTGCCCGGCACTCGTTCGCGGCAGTATCGAGCACTTCGCGGCCAGGGGTTCGATGGACATCGACGGGTTGGGCCCCGCCCTCGTCGAGCAGCTGGTCGCGACGGGCCTGGTCTCCGACTACGGTGACCTCTACTCGCTCGCGGTCAACGACCTCGTGCCTCTCGAGCACATGGGAGAGAAGTCGGCCGCCAACCTGGTCGACGCGCTCGCGCGTAGCAAGAAGAGGCCGTTCTCCCGACTTCTGGCCGCGCTCGGCATCAGGCACGTCGGACAGAAGGTGGCGTCGTCGCTCGCGACGCGCTACAGGACGCTCGAGGCCCTGGAATCGGCAGACATGGACGACATGGCGGAGACGCCCGACGTCGGGCCCGTCATAGCCGAAAGCGTCATGTCGTTCCTGGGTTCGAAGGAGAACCGGAAGGTTCTTTCCAAGCTCGAGGCCGCGCGCGTGGGCGTGCCGGAGCCGGAGCGGGAGGGTGTGTCGACCGGTCCTCTCTCCGGCATGGCGGCGGTGCTCACGGGGAGGCTCGAGACGATGACGCGGGAAGAGGCCGGCGACGCGATCGAAGCGGCCGGCGGTCGCGTGGTATCGAACGTCAGCAGTAAGACCGACCTCGTGGTCGCGGGTGAGGACCCGGGTTCGAAGCTCGCGAAGGCACGCGAACTCGGCGTGCGCGTGATCGACGAGACGGAGTTCAGGAAGATGCTCGGGAACAGCTGAACGAAGGGATTCGAGATGAATACCATGGAAGAGGCGCGCGTCGGCGGGGCCACTGATGCCGTAAGGGAGGTGGCGGGGGCCGAGCGGCTTCCACTCGAGCGGCTGGTCGCGGCCGTTGCGGCCGGGACGGCGGTGGTGCTGCGCAACGCGAAGGGGACTCGCAGGGCCGTGGGACTGGGCGCGGGGCTCAGCACGAAGGTGAACGCGAACATAGGCACGTCGTCCGACGCGTCGAGTCTCGACGAGGAACTCCGGAAGCTCGATGTGGCATGTGAGGCCGGCGCGGACGCGGTCATGGACCTCTCGACCGGCGGCGACCTCGATGAGATCCGCAGGGCGATCATCGAACGGTCATCCGTGCCGGTGGGTTCAGTGCCCATCTATCAGGCGGCCGTGAGGGCACGCCGTTCCGGTGAGGGCATGGTCCACATGACCGCCGACGACCTCCTGGGAGCTGTGCGGGACCACGCCGAGGACGGAATGGACTTCGTGACCGTGCACTGCGGCGTGACTCAGGAGGTGGCCGAGCACTGCCGCTCGACACGCAGGCTCGCCGATGTCGTGAGCCGCGGCGGAGCCTTCCTGATGGAGTGGATGTCGTACAACAGGGCCGAGAACCCACTGTACGAGCGCTACGACGACCTGCTGGACATCCTTGCCGAGCACGACGTGACGCTGAGCCTCGGCGACGGCCTGCGTCCAGGCGCGCTGGCCGACGCCAACGACAGCGCGCAGATCGCCGAGCTAACGGTGATCGCGGAACTAGTGACTCGGGCGCGTGAGAGGGGCGTCCAGGTCATCGTAGAGGGTCCGGGACACGTCCCTCTGCATCTGGTCGAGTCCTCCGTGCATCTGGAGAAGTCGCTCTGCCACGGCGCCCCGTTCTACGTCCTCGGGCCGCTCGTGACCGACGTCGCACCGGGCTACGACCACGTGGGCGCCGCAATAGGCGGCGCGGTCGCCGCGGCGGCCGGAGCCGACTTCCTCTGCTACGTTACTCCCGCCGAGCACCTGAGGCTCCCGACACCCGACGACGTGCGCGACGGCGTCTATACGCTGCGCGTTGCGGCTCACGCGGCCGACATCGCCAAGGGCGTACCCGGCGCGCGTGAGTGGGACGACCGCCTGTCGCGCGCCCGCAAGGCGCTCGACTGGGAGACCATGCTGTCGATGTCGCTCGACCCCGAGAAGGCCAGGTCCCTGAGACAGGCATCCGCCCCCGTGGATGAACAACTATGCACGATGTGTGGAGAGTTCTGCGCCGTCAGGAAGATGAGCGACGTCAGAAGCTCGGAGGAGGAATGAGCGAGCGCCGGGACCGCCCGGGCTTCCCCAGGACCTACACGGGCATCGACCTAGAGACCACGGGGGTCGACGACCGGTCTGACGCCATCATAGAGATAGGCGCGGCCCGCGTCACGGACGGAGAGGTCTCTGAGACGTACTCAACGTTCGTGAATCCGGGGCGCGATATCCCGACCGACGTAATCTACCTGACCGGCATCACTGACGACGACGTCCGCGGCGCGCCCTCGATCGAGGACGTCCTGCCGGGACTCGTGGACTTCCTCGGCGACGATCCTCTCGTGGCTCATCAGGCGTCGTTCGACATCGGCTTTCTGAGCGTTGCCGCCGCCAACAGGCCCGAACTGCTGGTCGGCGGCAGCGGCGTCTTCGATACGCTGACGCTGTCGCGGGCGCTCCTGCCGAGGCTGCCGAGCCACAGACTGACGGCGCTGGTCAGGTTCTTCGACCTGCCCCAGGAGAAGGCGCATCGCGCCGCCGACGACGCGATGGCGGATGCGCTGCTCTTCGGAAAGCTGCTGGGGATGCTGGAGGAGACGGGCTCGGCGGTGTTGGCGGCGATGGCTTCGCTCGCCGATTCGCAGACCCGCCTGCTCATCGAGGCCGCCATCGAGCGCACGAGCGGCAGGCTCGACCCGTTCGCCCTTCCCGATCACGGCCTGCGCGAGGGCGAGCTGCTGCGCTACGACAACGCCCACAGGACCGACATCGTACGCGTTCCCACCGAGGAGAAGGTCGACCTCGACCTGGACGAGCTGGAGTCGCTGTTCGACCCGGACGGCGCGATCGGCGCCAGGCTTTCGGGCTACGAAACGAGACGGGAGCAGCTGCAGATGTTGCGCGCCGTAGGCGATGCGCTGACCGGAGGCATACATCTTGTGGTCGAGGCAGGCACCGGGGTCGGCAAGTCGCTAGCGTACCTCGTGCCGGCGATCCACTTCGCGGCGGCCAACGGCGAGCGCGTGATCGTGTCCACGAACACGCGCAACCTTCAGGAGCAGCTCTTCCAGAAGGACGTGCCGTTCCTTGAGAGAGCGCTCGACATTCAATTCAGCGCGGCGCTCCTGAAGGGGAGGAGCAACTACCTGTGCCAGAGGAGGTGGCGGCAGGTCCTCGAGAAGGGCATGTCGCCGTCGGAGCGCGCCGATCTTCTTCCCGTCGTCGTCTGGGAGAGAGAGACGAACTCCGGCGACATCAGTGAGAACGCGGCGTTCAGGGGCAGAGGCTATCTCTGGAATCGCATCTCGGCGGAAGGAGGTCCCTGCCTCGGCCAACGCTGCCCGCTGTCCGACAAGTGCTACCTGCAGAGCGCGCGAAGGGCCGCTCAGCAGGCGCACGTGGTGGTCGTGAACCACTCGCTCCTCTTCAGCGACACCGAGGCTGAGAACCGTGTCCTCGGCGAGTACGGCTACCTCATATGCGACGAGGCGCACAACATCGAGAACGCTGCGACCGAACACATGGGCAAGAAGGCCAGCATCTGGCGCACGCGCGCGGCGCTCGACAACCTGTACAGGCGCGACGGAACCGACAGCGGCGACCTCGCCGACATTCTGGATTCGCTCCGCGGCCCGGGTTCTGGAGGCGCGGGCGTGGGCGATGGTGTATCCGACGGCGGCGTGAACTCCGCCGTCAGGGAGGCGGGCGAACGCCTGAGGGGCGACGTGGATGCCGCGTCCGCCGCAGCGGACGTCTTCTTCCGGGGGCTGGCCTCGAGGCACGAGGAGCTGAACGGAGGCAGGGCGGTCGAGTTCGGCAAACTCCGCTACGGGAGCGAGAACCCGGTCTCGTCCATCCTGGCGCCCGAGCTGTCCGAACTGCTGTCGGCGCTCGACGCGGTCTCGCAGAGCGCCGCGGGCATGGCCGAGCTGGTGGCCGACTCAGACATCCCGAGGGCCGACTCAGCGTACCAGGGGCTTCTGTTCCACTCCAACCGGTTGGCCGAGATCGCGGCGGAGCTGGACTTCCTGTCATCGGCGGCCGACGCCGACAGCGTCTTCTGGCTCTCGGTACGGACGTTCCACGAGCAGCTCGAGTGCGAGCTCAGAAGCGCCCCGGTGAGCGTCGCCGAGAGGATGAGCGACTTCCTCTACTCGAAGGTCGACTCGATGATCATGACGTCGGCGACCCTGACGGTCGACCATTCGTTCGACTTCGTCACGAGCAGACTCGGACTCGACCTTCTTCCCGACTGGAGAGTGATCACGCTCGATGTCGGGAGCCCCTACGACTACGACGCGCAATCGATCGCGGTCGTGGCGGGTCACCTGCCGGAGCCGTCGTCACCCGGCTTCAACGCCGTCGTGGCGAAGCTCGTGATCGACCTGGCGGCGCCGGCGACGGGTGGCACGCTCGTGCTCTTCACCTCGCGGTCGTCGCTCGACGCGGTGTTCAAGGCCGTGCGCGACCCGCTGACGGCGCGGGGCAAGCTCGTGCTGGGGCAGGGGCACGGGGGGGGAGTCGTGGCGCTTCTCGAGCGGTTCGCGAGGGAAGGAGATTCGGTCCTGCTCGCGACGAGCAGCTTCTGGGAGGGCGTCGACGTACCCGGACGCTCCCTTGAGCAGCTGGTCATCGTCAAGCTGCCCTTCCCGGTCCCGAGAGACCCGGTGGTCGAGGCTCACTGCGAGCGGCTGGAGGAAGCGGGGGAGAACCCATTCAACAACTACATGGTCCCGCGGACCGCCATCAAGCTCAGGCAGGGGTTCGGTAGACTGATAAGATCGACAACCGACTACGGAGCGGTCGTCTTCCTCGACAGCCGACTGGCCAGCCGGCGTTATGGGGCGAGACTGCTCTCGGAGCTGCCCACGAACGTGCTCATCGCCCATTCCGACGCCGAGTTGCTCTCGGCGCTGGCAGGTGTGCACGCGGGAGAGGGGGGATGAGTCCCATGGAGAAGAGACCGGCCGGGCCGAGAGAGGTGCGCGCACCGCGGGGAAGCGAGATCACATGCAAGGGGTGGCTGCAGGAGGCCGCCATGCGCATGATCATGAACAATCTGGACCCGGAGGTCGCGGAGATCCCGGACCAGCTGGTCGTCTATGGAGGCACCGGCAAGGCCGCGAGGAATTGGGACGCGTTCGAGGCCATCGTCCGCACCCTGAAGACGCTGGGTCCGGAAGAGACGCTCCTGGTCCAGTCCGGGAAGCCTGTAGCGGTCTTCAGGACGCACGCCGACGCGCCGAGGGTCCTCATCGCCAACTCCAACCTCGTCGGCGACTGGGCCACGTGGGAGCGTTTCCGCGAGCTGGAACGCAAGGGCCTCATCATGTACGGGCAGATGACGGCCGGCAGCTGGATCTACATAGGCACGCAGGGCATCCTGCAGGGCACCTACGAAACGCTGGCCGAGTGCGCGCGCCAGCACTTCGGAGGCAGCCTCGAGGGCAGGCTGGTGCTGACGGGAGGCATGGGCGGAATGGGCGGCGCGCAGCCTCTGGCGGTCACGATGAACGGCGGCGTCTGCCTCGACGTCGAGGTCGACCGCTCGCGTATCCAGAAGAGGCTCGACACCGGGTACTGCGACACGATGGCGGACGACCTGGACGAGGCGCTGGAACTCGTCGCCGAGGCCGTCAAGGAGCGAAGGCCGCTCTCGGTCGGTCTGGTGGGCAACTGCGCGGACACCCATCCAGCGATGGTCGAGCGCGGGCTGGTGCCCGACGTCGTCACCGACCAGACGTCGGCGCACGACGCTCTGGCGGGCTACGTCCCGGCGGGCGTCACCCTCGAAGAGGCCCTCGAACTGCGAGGTTCCGACCCCGACACGTACGTCGAGATGTCGATGCGGTCGATGGCCGACCACTGCAGGGCGATACTGGCGATGCAGTCGAAGGGCTCGGTGGCCTTCGACTACGGCAACAACCTGCGCGGGCAGGCGCGGGACGCCGGCGTCGAGAACGCGTTCGACTACCCGGGCTTCGTCCCCGCGTTCATACGTCCGCTCTTCTGTACCGGCAAGGGGCCGTTTCGCTGGGTGGCGCTCTCGGGAGACCCCGAGGACATCTACAGGACCGACGAGGTCATACTGCGCGAGTTCCCCGACGACGAGGCGCTCGGCAGGTGGATACGTCTCGCGAGGGAGAAGGTCCACTTCCAGGGGCTTCCATCGCGCATTTGCTGGTTGGGCTACGGCGAGCGCGCGCGGTTCGGCAGGATCATAAACGACATGGTCGCGAGCGGGGAGATCTCCGCGCCGATCGTGATAGGGCGCGACCACCTCGACAGCGGCTCCGTCGCGTCGCCGTACCGAGAGACGGAAGGCATGCGCGACGGCAGCGACGCCATCGCGGACTGGCCGGTGCTGAACGCTCTCATCAACGCCGTGGGCGGCGCCACGTGGGTGTCGTTCCACCACGGAGGGGGAGTCGGCATCGGCAAGTCGCTGCACGCTGGTATGGTCATAGTGGCGGACGGAACGCCCGAGGCGGCCGTCCGGCTCGAGCGCGTGCTAACGACCGACCCGGGGATGGGTGTGGCGAGGCACGTCGATGCCGGGTACGATGAGGCCATCGAGTTCGCGAAGGCCGAGGGCATACGTATCCCGATGCTGGAGGACTGACGGCGGGCCGCGGGATGCACAGGCGCCTCGCCGGTCATCTCGCCAACGGAGGACGGAGGGTGAAGGCGGATCTCCTGGTTCGCAACGCGGGTGAGCTTCTGACGCTCGCGACGGGTCCCGTGCCGCGCACCGGCGACTCCATGCGCGAGACCGGCGTCGTGCGTGGAGGCGCCGTTGCCGCGTCCGGCGGCAGGATAGTCGCCGTGGGGACCGAGAACGCCGTTCTGGGCGAGGTCGAACTGGTCCCGGACGCGGTCGAGGTGGACGCATCCGGGGCGGTCGTCACGCCCGGGCTCGTCGATCCGCATACGCATGCGGTCTTCGCCCGAACGCGCGAGAACGAGTTCGCGATGCGCATCGAGGGGAAGAGCTACGAGGAGATCGCGGAGGCCGGCGGGGGGATACGCGCCAGCGTCCGTGCTCTGCGTGCGGCCGGCGAGGACGAGCTCTTCGCGATCGGATCGGCGACTCTCGATCGAGCGCTCGATCACGGCACCACGACCGTCGAGGTCAAGAGCGGGTACGGGCTCTCGACCGAGTCCGAGCTCAAGATGCTGCGCGTCGCGCGCAGACTGGGCCGCGACCACGCGGTGCGCGTCGTTCCCACGTTCCTGGGCGCGCACGAGTTTCCGGATGAGTGGAGGGACGACCGCGACGGGTACGTCGACCTCCTGGTCGACGAGATGATCCCGGCTGTAGCACACGGGCGGCTGGCTTCCTTCTGCGACGTCTTCTGCGAGCGCGGCGTCTTCAGCGTTGCCCAGTCGCGGCGGGTGCTCGAGGCCGGGCGGGCGAACGGGATGGAACCGAAGCTCCACGCCGACGAGCTGCACGCTTCAGGCGGCGCGGAACTCGCTGCGGAGCTGCGAGCCCGGTCGGCCGACCACCTCGTGTGTGTGTCGGACGAGGGCATCGACGCGATGGCGACGGCGGGAGTGACCGCCGTGCTGCTTCCGGGAACGACGCTCTCCCTGGGCGGAAGCTCATACGCGCCGGCGAGGAGGCTTGTCGACGCGGGAGTCCCGGTCGCGCTCGCGACCGACTGCAACCCGGGCAGCTCCATGACCGAGTCGCTCCAGATCATCATGTCGCTCGCCTCGATGGTCATGAGACTGACGCCGTCCGAGGCCATCACGGCCTCGACCGTGAACGCGGCGTACGCCTGCGGCGTCGATGGGACCGTGGGAACGCTCGAGCCCGGCAAGGACTGCGACCTCGTGGTCTGGCAGGTCGACGACCACAGGGCGATACCATATCACTACGGCGTCAACCTCGTGGACCGCGTGATCGTCTCCGGCAAGGTGGTGCGCGGGGAGCCCTAGACAACGGAGGTCACGGATGAAGCTTGTCGAGTGTGTTCCGAATTTCAGCGAGGGGAGAAGGCCGGAGGTCCTCGACCAGATCGTCGGGGCGATGACGGCCGTCGAAGGCGCCAGGCTCCTGGACAAGGAGATGGACGCCGACCACAACAGGGCGGTCGTGACGATCGTCGGTGAACCGGAAGCCGTTCTGGAGGCGGCCTTCAGAGGCATCGCTATGGCGTCCGAACTCATCGACCTGAACGGGCACGAGGGCGAGCACCCGCGGATGGGCGCCGCCGACGTCTGCCCGTTCGTCCCCGTGCGCGAGGTCACGATGAAGGACTGCGTGGCTCTCGCCGAGAGACTTGGTGAACGTGTGGGGAAGGAACTCGCGATCCCGGTCTTCCTGTATGAGGAGGCCGCGCGAAGGCCCGAGCGGGAGAACCTGGCGGACGTCAGGAAGGGCCAGTTCGAGGGGCTCCGGGACGAGATAGGCACGAACCCGGACAGGGAGCCGGACTTCGGTCCGAACGCGATCCATCCGACCGCGGGCGCCATCGCGATCGGCGCCCGGCCTTTCCTGATCGCCTACAACATCAACCTGGGAACGGCGGACCTCTCTGTCGCCAAGAAGATCGCCAAGTCCATCCGTCACTCCGGAGGAGGCCTCCGCTACGTGAAGGCCATGGGCTTCGGGCTCAAGGACCGCGGCATCGTCCAGGTTTCCATCAACATGGTCAACTTCAAGGGCACACCCCTCTTCAGGGTCTTCGAGATGGTCAGGAGCGAAGCCGCTAGGTACGGCGTGCCGGTCGTGGGGAGCGAGGTCGTCGGTTTGGTGCCCGTCGAGGCACTCGTCGACGTTGCCGATTTCTACCTCAGGCTCGAGAACTTTGACCACGGCCAGGTGCTGGAGAACCGTCTGTCGGAGTCATAGGAGGCCTGATGTCGAACATGAACGATTTCCTAGCCGATCTTGCTTCCGACTCCCCGACGCCGGGCGGCGGCAGCGTGGCCGCGCTGGCGGGAGCCCTGGCGGCCGCCCTGGGGTCGATGGTCTGCAACCTTACGATCGGTAAGAAGAAGTACGCGGACGTCGAGGCCGACCTGACCAACGTGCTCGCCAGGACGGAGGCCCTCCGGCTCGAGCTGGCGCAGCTGATCGACGAGGACGCCATGGCCTTCGACAAGGTGATGGCCGCGATACGGATGCCCAAGGAGACCGACGCGGAGAAGGTCGCGAGGACGAACGCTATGCAGACCGCCCTCGTCGACGCCGCGACCGTTCCGTTCGCCGTGATGGAGAAGTGCACCGAGGTGGCCGCCATAGCCCGCGAGGTCGCCGCGAAGGGCAACACCAACGCCGTGTCCGACGCCGGGGTCTCGGCTCTCATGGCGAGGGCCGGCGCGCACGCGGCGGAGCTGAACGTGCTCATCAACCTGGGCTCGATCAGCGCTGCGGAGCATGCGGGATTCGTGCAGACGGCCCGTGACGGCATCGCGCGGCTCGGCAGGGAGGTCGACCTCCTTGCCGAAGAGACGATGGAGGAGGTGCACGGCAGGCTCTCATGACGCCGCCGCTGCCTCCGATGGAGGAGTGCATGTCAACGCGAGGCGTTGTGTTCTCGACGTGTCTGGTCGCGCTGCTGGCGTTCGCGTCGCTCGCGACCTCGCTCGGCTGCGCGGGCGGCTCGGCGTCGTCCGGAGCCGGCTATGTCGCAGAGGACACCCGGTTGGACTCGATCGGGCTCATAGACATGGCGGTCAAGGCCGGAAGGCTCGACTACTCTACGGGCATGCTCTACAAGGTGTACGCGGTCTACGATCCGATGAGCCTCCCGTCCGAGTACGAGAGCGACGTGCCCTTGAGGGGCGCCGCCTCTCTGGTCTCCGAGGTTCAGCGCAACTGGAACAGGCTCACGCCCGAGCACCGGGCCGAGATCAAGGCCTACGTTCAGCCCGTCTCAGACCCCGAGAGGAACGACACCGGTCTCGACGACGTCACGCCGGACCGGCTCGACCATGAGCGCAACCGTATCGACTGACGAACAGAACGCGGGAACCGTTGCCCGCCTGTCCCGCGCCCGTCCGGTCGCGGCTACGGCGATGTTCATCGCGCTCTCGGTGGCGCTGGGCTTCCTGCTGGCACCTGTTCCAAACGTGGAACTCGTCACGCTCAGCGTCTTCGTCTCCGGCGTGCTTCTAGGCCCCGGCCGCGGGGCCGTAGTCGGCTCGGTCGCCATGGCCCTCTACTCGGGTTTCTCGCCGAACGGCTCCGGTGCGGCGATCCCGCCGATGTATGCGGCACAGATCGTGGCGATGGGTGTGGCGGGGCTCGCGGGCGGGGTTTCGGCTCGCTTCTGGACCTCGCCGTTCGGGAGAACGCCGTGGCGAGCGGCCGTGGCGGGGGCGGTTGCCGGGGTCGTCCTCACGGCGCTCTATCAGTCGCTTGTCATCGTAGGGCTCGCTATCGCCGCTCCCGAGTTCAATGAGGGCTTCTTCGCGGTGCTCGTTGCGAACGCGTTCTTCTCCACGATCCATCTCGTGTCCAATGCCGTGATCTTCGCCGTCGTCGGCCCGGCGCTGCTCGCGAAGGTGGCGAGGCCGGCGACCTCCCTGCTCGTGCTCGCCGCAATCGCGTCGGTTGCCGCCCAGACCGCCGGCGCGCAGGAGCTGCGCGGCCTCGAGCCTTACGGAGGGCCGGACCTGCAGCCGGACCCCCAGGCGCAGACGTGGGCGCCGTCGCCCGAGGATACGCTCGGGGTGCTCGCGGCGATGGAGGACACGGCGTACGCGCCGCCGACGCCGGTCGAGGTGCCCGAGCCGGGCAACGACATCCGCGTGACGCGCTCTGACGGACCGGCCGCTCTCCTCGCTCGCGAGCGCGGCGTCAGGCTCACCGGAGTTGGCTGGCGCGGGCAGGCCGCGTCAGTCGCGAGAGGTGCGCTGCCCGCCACGCTCACGGCGACGACGCTGGACGGCAGGCCCCTCCGGGCCTGGCCGGGAGCCGGTCTGGGTCTGACATTCCTGACGGAAGCCGGCGGGAGGGTCCACGCGTCGGCGAGCGGTCCGGACCTGTCGCTCTGGACGACCGACGAGCCAAGTCCCGAGCAGGACCTGTGGAGTCCCGGGCGTCCGGTCGTCGCGTTTCATCCGTGGCTCGCGCCTCTCGAACGTCCTTACGCGAGGTTCACCATGAGGAGCGGCGACCCGGGCCGCCGCGGCACGTCGTTCGCCTTCGGCCGCGGAAACGCCTCGGGTACGGCGGGACTGAGCGCCTTCTTTGAGAGCGAAGAGGGACGAGCCCCGGTCTCGGGAGGCAGTTTCGAGCGTGACGCGGCAGGCGGGCTCTCCCAGCTGGTAGTTCCGGGCGGGCCGTCGATAGACGTCGTCGCGCAGAGGACCCGTCTCGAGCGCGGAGTGCCCTCGGCGGGAGATGAGGGCGACGCGCTGGTCGAGAAGTATGTGGTCAGCACCGTCGACGCCTCCGGGTCTCTCGGCGGCGTCCGCCTGGGTCTGTTCCACGACGAAGGATGGGCGGACGTCAGAGAGCCGGGGTACGTCCGTAGGTCGCTTGAGCTCAAGGGCGACGGAGCCTACTGCGAACTCACGCCCGACTCGGGACCGTTCGACGCGCTGGACTTCTCGGTCGCGAGCGCGGCGGCCTCAGGCACTGCCCTGCTTCGCGGCGAGCGGCGACTGGAGATCGACGGGCGTGTGAAGAGGACGGTGCCCATGGCTGGCGCCTGGGACCTCGACCTGTCAGCAGGATGGAGTCAGTCTTACGACAGCGGGTATCCGTCCGCGTTCGCGTCGCTCGACGGCAGCTACGGCGACGGCCGTCGCGCGTTCGTCGCTCTGGCAGTGGACGGAAGGCACGCGACCGCGCTCGAGCGCGAGGGCGCCGTCGCCGGAGCGTCGTCGCTAGGGCCCGAGATGGCCGTGTCGCTGTCCGGCGGATGGGACGGCGCGATCGACTGGGCTTCGCTGTCGGCGCGCGCCGAGCTCGCGCGGATACTGGGCGCGGTATCGTCCCGCCCCGAGGATGACATGAGGCCCGGCCTCAGGAACGCCCCGGACGAGACCGCCGCCGCGGTCTCCGTGGGCGTCTCGACCGTGGCAGCGTCGAATCCGGGTGCGCATGTGGTCGCGGACGTCACGGCCGTCGATCCTGACGGGGCCCTGATGGCCCGCGAGCCGGTCCCTCTCGCGAGGGTCGTCGGCTCCGTCTGGTTTGACCACCACCTCTTTGCCAACGAGTACGTGGCGGCGAGGTGGGAACTCGGCGCCGTCCACGAGGTGGGCCGTGCCCGCGGCCCATGGGACGGTCTCATGGGCGACAGTGCCACGACCGTCTCCGTGTGTTTCACCGCCGCCGCGGGTTCCGCCAAGGTCTACGTCCAGATGGACGACATCCTCGACGCCGCACCGGAGCGCGTTCCCGGCTTCCCCGGGCCGGGCCGCTCAATATCCGCGGGCTTCTCCTGGAGATTCTGGGACTGAGGCCCGTGCGCTGCCCCACCAGCGAACATCCCCTTAAGAACCGGTTGCATTGCGTTTTGCAATTCGTTAGATTCTACCTCTCTGGGGGGTGGTGTGGATGAGGGGCATCTTCACCCGCGACGAACGTCTCGTGGTGGCCTTCCTGGTGGCGGCTCTCACCGTCGGGGCGCTCGTGGTGGGAAGCGGGAGGGTGGAACCTCCGCGCGCTCATGGACCGAGTGGCAGCGCGCCCGAGACCCTGGCCGTCGCCATGGAGAGCGCGGCGCCTGTCGACATCAATACGGCGGACGGTCCGCTGCTTGAGACGCTTCCGGGAATAGGGCCGGCGAAGGCTCTCGCGATCCTCGAGTTGCGCGAAGAGCGCGGGTCATTCTCCTCCGTCGACGAGCTGGACGACGTGAGGGGGATAGGACCCGCGACGCTGGAGCGGCTGAGGCCGCTCGTCGTGGCCGGTGACCCGGCGCTGCAGAGAGACGGGGGATTCCAGGATGACTGACGGCTTTCCTCGCACAACGACGGTCATCGTCGCCAGGCTCCTGGTGGCCGTCGTGATCGCCGTCGCCGCTCTCGTGGGCGGCGCGCAGGTGGAGTTCGTCCCGATAGTGGTGCTGGGCGTCATCGTGGCCGGACTCACCGGCGTCTACCTGCTTTGGGACCGCTTCGGCCACATGCGCCAGCTTCTGCTGAGCGTCCAGTTCGCCGTCGACATCGTCTTCGTCACACTGGTTGTCTACTTCTCCGGCGGTCTCGCAAGTCCCTTCAAGCTGATGTACTTCCTGCCAGTCATCGTGGGTTCCGCCAGGCTTGGCATCCGCGCCGGCACCGCGCTCGCCGCGGAGGCGGTGGTAGGCTATCTCGTGCTGAGCGTGGTCGATCCCAGAGGGTGGATGTACCTCGAGGAGTCGGGAGCCTACGCCGAGGTCGCTATCCTCGTCGTGTCGCTTGCACTTGTGGCGGTCCTGGTGGGCTACCTGTCCAAGGCCGCTGGCGATACCGGCAGGAAGCTCGGCGAGACTCGTAGCGAACTTGCCACGGCCCGGCTGCGCATGGCGAGCATCGTGGACAACATCACGAGCGGGCTCGTGCTGGTGGACAGCGCGGGCGTCGTGGTCTACCTGAACCACGCCGGCGGCAGAATACTCGGCGTCTCTGAGGAGCAGACCAGAGGTCTCGAGTACCGCGTGGCCTTCGCCAACGTGCCGGCGTTCTGCGAGCGGATCGCCATGGCGCTCGAGGCCGGGACCACGGCGGAGCGCGCGGAGTTCTTCATCAGAGAGAAGGGCGGCGGTGGGACGCCCGTGGGTCTCACCACCACGATCCTCCGCGACGACGGCGGAGCTGAGCGCGGCGTGATCGCGATATTCCAGGACCTCACGGAGGCCCGCAGGATAGAGGAGCGGCTCAGGCACGAGGACAGGCTCGCGGCGCTCGGGGAGTTCGCGGCCGGCCTCGCCCATGAGATACGGAACCCGCTGAACGCGATCAGGGGTTCCGTCGAGATGCTGCGCGAGGACCTGAAGGAGTCGGGTGACCAGGCGAAGCTCCTCGACCTTGTCACGAGGGAGTCCGACCGCCTCGCAAAGCTCGTGCAGGACGTGCTGCAGTTCGGACGGATGGAGACCGGGGAACGCCAGGTGGTGAGGATCGACGACCTGCTCCGCGAGGTCCTCGCCGTCGCAAGGAGCAATCCAAGCTTCACGCCCGACGTCGAGCTGACACTCGAGTCGAACAGGCCGGTCGACGTGATGGGCAGCGCCGACGAGCTGCGCCGCGCGTTCCTCAATCTCACGATGAACGCTCTCGAGTCGCTCGAGGGCCCGGGTTCGGTCACTCTCACGATCGTGCCGAGCGAGGAGTTCGCGGCGAGGGGACTCACATCGGGCGCCGACCATTCCATCGCGGTCGTGATAGACGACACGGGCTGCGGGATACCGCCCGAGAAGCGGGACGAGATCTTCAAGCCCTTCCGGACCTCGAAGAAGGGCGGAACGGGCCTGGGTCTTCCGATAGTCGACAAGATCGTGCAGTCGCACGGCGGACGGATAACGGTGGCGAGCAAACCCGGCGGAGGCAGCCGGTTCGTGGTGTATCTGGGCGCGTAGACCAGCGGCCGGCGCGGCAGTCCACGGCGGCGCAAGCGAGCATCCGGAAGGACATCACGGCGGTACAGGACATCGAGGAAGGAACTCACATGCCGAACGGAAGGATACTCGTCGTCGACGACGAGGACAGCATCAGGGAGTATCTGTCGATGATGCTGGAGCGAGAGGGCTACGAGGTCGTCTCCAGCGCCGACGGCAAGAAGGCCGCAAAGAAGACCTCCTCGGAGACGTTCGACGTCATCATCACCGACATACAGCTGCCGGGCATGACGGGCATAGAGCTTCTCAGCTCACTGCGAGATGGCAACCCGACGGTTCCGGTGATCATCGTGACGGGCCATGCGTCGCAGGAGTCTGCCATCGAGGCCTTGAACTTGGGAGCGTTCTACTACCTTCTGAAGCCCGTGTCGAACGAGGAGCTGAAGCAGGTCGTGAGGAACGCCCTCGAGGTGCACAGGCTCCGCGACGAGAACGTCGAACTCGAGCGTGCGCTGCACATCAGCGGTGAACGGGAGATGGTGGGCGGAAGCAGCGAGATGGACTCGGTCTTCGATCTGATCGACAGGGTGGCGAAGACCTCGAGCACCGTTCTGCTTCACGGTGAGAGCGGCACCGGCAAGGAACTGGTCGCGCGCGCCATACACGCGAGAAGCGCAAGGGCGGACAAGCGCTTCGTGACCATCAACTGCGGCGCCATGCCGGAGACGCTTCTCGAGAGCGAGCTGTTCGGCCACGTGAAGGGCTCGTTCACAGGCGCGATCAGAGACAAGCGGGGGCTCTTCGTGGTCGCGGAGGGCGGCACGTTCTTCCTCGACGAGGTGAGCGAGACCTCGGCAGCGATCCAGGTGAAGCTGCTGCGCGTCCTCCAGGAGCGCGAGGTGGTGCCCGTCGGAGGGACCAAGCCGGTGAAGGTGGACGTCCGCGTGATCGCCGCCACGAACGCGAACCTCGACGAGCTGATGGCAGACGGGCGGTTCAGGAAGGATCTGTACTACCGCCTGAACGTCATACCCATCACGATACCTCCTCTACGGGACAGGCGCGACGACATACCGCGGCTCGTGGATCACTTCCTGACACGGCTGACCTCCGGGGCCGTATCGATAAGCGAAGAGGCGATGGAGATCCTCAGGAGCTACGAGTGGCCGGGCAACGTGCGCGAACTCGAGAACATCATAGAGCGCGCCGTCATTCTGGCCGACGGGCACGAGATCACGGCCGAGGACCTGAACGTCTCGATCTTCCCCGAGCAGATGAGGAAGAAGGCCCTGGTGGTGTCGTCCTCGTCGTCCGGACTTGGGCTGAGCGGGCTCACGCTCGAGGAACTGGAGAGGCGCTACCTTCTTCAGACGCTGGAGGAGACCGGCTGGAAGAAGAAGGCGGCAGCGGAGATACTCGGCATCAACCCCTCGACGCTGTACAGGAAGCTCCAGCGGTACGGCATGGACGCCGGAGAGGAAGACGACTAGGCAGCGGTCGGGACGGCACCGCGGGCGTCCGGAAGTCCGTCGGGGCGCCGTCGAAGCGACGGGGAGCCGTCACATGCGGGTCATAGCCGGGAGGCTCAGGGGGCGCAGACTGGAGGTGCCTCGTTCTCCGGGTGTGCGTCCGACATACGACCGCGTGAGGGAATCGGTCTTCGCGATCATCGAGCCGGAACTCAGCGGTGCGTCGATCCTGGACCTCTTCGCCGGCTCGGGCTCGCTCGCCATAGAGTCGCTCTCGAGGGGAGCCGCCCGGGCCACGCTCGTCGAGCGAGATCCGGCGGTCGCGCGGGTGGCCAGGGCCAACGTGGAGAGCCTGGACCTAGAGCGGGAATGCGTGCTCGTGAGGGCCGACGCACTCCGCGCTCTGGACAGGCCGCTCAGGGGCGCGCCGTTCGACGTCGTCTTCGTCGACCCGCCCTACGGCAGCGGGCTCCAGGGTGAGGTCATGGGTCTTCTCGGCGGATGGAGCGAACTCGCCGATATCGCTACCGTCGTCCTCGAGAGGGCCGCGGGGCGGGGACTCGAGAGCGCGTACGGCCGGCTCGGCCTCGACCGTACCGAGAGATACGGCACGACGGAGATCGACTTCTATCACACACGCCGGGCGCCCGCTGGAGGCGGGGCGCCGAAGGAGGGGCAGTGAGGACCGCGTTCTACCCTGGGACGTTCGACCCCATAACCACCGGCCACCTGGACCTGATCGAGCGGGCGTTGGGGCTGTTCGACCGCGTGATCGTCGCCGTCGGGACCGGGCGCGACAAGGCCCCGCTCTTCACGCTCGAGGAGCGTCTCGACTTCGTCAAGGACGCGGTGAAGGGCCTCGACGGAGTGGAGGTCCGGTCGTTCGACGGACTGCTCGTGGACGTGGTGAGGGAGGCCGGGGCCCACGCCATCGTCAGAGGGCTGCGAGCCGTTTCAGACTTCGAGTACGAGTTCCAGATGGCTCTCATGAACAGGCGACTGGCCTCGTCCATAGAGACGGTATTCCTCATGCCGAGCGAGAGCTTCACGTATCTGAATTCCACGGTGGTCAAGGAGGTCGCGCGCCTTGGCGGCGACGTGACCGGCCTCGTCTCCGAGAAGGTGGCAAGGGCTCTGGCGGACAAGCGCGGCCGCCATGTCGTGCGAAGCACCGCGATCACTCCCTGAGTGGGACCGGAGCAACCCCCGATGAACGTGGCAGAAGCGAAGGGGAGGGCAGGAGCCGTCCGCGAGATGAGACGCTCCGTGGAGGCTGAGACCTCGGAGCGGGTCGAGGACAGGATCTGCTACTCGTTTGACGCGACCGACCTCAGGTTCCTCCCGGATGCCGTGGCGTGGCCGCGGACCGCGCGGGAAGCGGCCATTGTCATCCGCGCCGCCGGACGGCTCGGGCTACCGCTCGTGCCTCGCGGCGCCGGGACGGGCTACACCGGCGGAAGCGTGCCGGTCGAGGGTGGCGTGGCGCTGTCGCTCGAGCACCTGGACCGTGTCCTCGCCGTCGACGGGCGGAACAGGGTGGCCCTGGTCGAGCCCGGCGTCGTCAACGAGGACCTCCGCCGCGAGGTCTCCCCGCTGTCGCTCACGTATCCGCCCGATCCGGCCAGCCTCAAGGTCTCGACCCTGGGGGGCAACGTGGCCGAGTCGGCCGGAGGGCCCAGGACGGTCCTGCACGGGACGACCAGGGACTACGTCGTGGGGCTCGAACTCGTGCTCGCCGACGGAACGGTCGTCCGGACTGGCACGTTGGCGAGTCCGAGGTCCGGATGGGACGCGGCCATGTTGTTCGTCGGCTCCGAGGGTACGCTCGGCGTCGTGACGGCCGCGGCCCTCAGGCTCACGGAGAGTCCCGAGGGGTATGCCACGCTGTGGTCGGAGTTCCCGTCGCTCGAACAGGCCGCCCAGGCGGTCGCGGCGATGACCGCGGGCGGTCTTCCCGTGAGCGTGCTGGAGATCCTGGACGGCGAGACCTACGCATGCGCGCACGAATACGTGCGCGGAGCGCCTCCCGCCGGTCGCCCGGAGGGTGCGCTCCTGATCGAGCTGGAGGGAGCGCCGGGCACGGTCGCCGACGCGGCCGGAAGGGTCGTAGCGATGCTCAGGGCCGAGGGCGCCGTGGGCGTGCGCGAGGCATCCGACGCCCGGGAGAGAGACGAGATCTGGGAGATCAGAAGGTCCATATCGCCTGCCCTGGCCAGGCTCGGTGCGGTCAAGATCAACGAGGACATCGCCGTCCCGCGAAGCGAGATACCGTCCTTTGTGAAGACGATGCGCCGGGTCTCGAGGGACGTCGACCTGCCCATACTGGCGTTCGGCCACGCCGGAGACGGCAACCTCCACGTGAACATCATGCTCGAGACCGGCGGCCCGGACGAACTGCAGCGCGCCCGCCTCGCGGTGTCGAGGCTCTTCGAGGCGGCGGTGGCCCTGGGGGGCGTGCTGTCTGGCGAGCACGGCATCGGCATCACCAAGGCCGAGCACATGAGAAGCGAACTCGGCGACGTCGCGCTCGACGTGACGGCGCGCGTGAAGCGGGCTCTCGACCCCGGGGGCTTGCTCAACCCAGGCAAGATACTGACCGACAGGCCGAACCCCTGGTGGTCCTCCGCGGACGGTGGCGCTGACGCGGCAGCGCGGTGATGGTCACTAACACGACGATCCGACCCGGGAGCGGAGTGCCGCAATGCTGATAGACACCGCGTCGATAGAGGTGAGAGGCGGCAAGGGCGGAAACGGCTGCCTGAGCTTCCGGCGGGAGAAGTTCGTTCCCAAAGGCGGACCCAACGGCGGCGACGGGGGCCACGGCGGAAGCGTGATCGTGGAGGCCCGAGAGGGCAGCTACACGCTGCTCGACTTCCACTACCGCAGGCACTACAAGGCCGAGAGCGGACAGCACGGCGGCGGCAGCGACAAGCGCGGGCGCGACGGAGAAGACGTCGTCCTGGGCGTGCCCGTTGGGACCGTCGTGAGAGACCACGAGACGGGGGAGGTGCTGGCCGACCTCGACGCTCCCGACGCGCGCGTGGTCGTGGCCCACGGCGGCAGGGGAGGCCGCGGCAACGCTCGGTTCGCAACCCCTACCGATCGTGCGCCACGCCGCTTCGAGGAGGGACAGAGCGGCGACGAGCGCGTCATCGACCTCGAACTCAAGCTCATTGCCGACGTCGGCATCGTGGGTGCCCCCAACGCCGGGAAGTCGACGTTGCTCACGAAGGTGTCGGCCGCCAAACCTCGCGTGGCCGACTTCCCGTTCACCACGCTCTCGCCCGTGCTCGGCCTCGTGCAGTTGGGTGTCGGACGGAGCTTCGTCATGGCCGATCTCCCCGGACTGATCGAGGGCGCGCACGAGGGCAAGGGACTCGGACAGAGGTTCCTCAAGCACACGGAGCGGACGGGGGCACTCCTTGTCCTGCTCGACGCCGCGGAAGACCCCGAGGGCACGTACCGGACCCTCGTCAACGAACTGACCCAGTACGGCCAGGGTCTCTCGGAGAAGCCGAGGGTCGTGGTCCTGAACAAGATGGACCTGGTTGCGGAGCCCGAACACGTCCCCTTGTTCGGCGGAGAGGAGGTCCTGCGCGTCTCGGCGCTGCGCGGCGAGGGGCTCAAGGAACTCCTGGAAGCCGTGTGGAAGATGCTTGATTCCGGGCGATGACCGGACACTGCACGACCCCCTGCCTCCCCGTAGAGACGAAGCACCAGTGGGTGACAGGAAGCGCGACCACGGTGCCCGGCGGGCCGGGCCGCCGCCGAGGGCCGAGGAAGAGCACGAGGCGGCGCTGACACTGGCGGCCGCACATGGCGTGGGGCCGGGGGCTGCCGCAGAGCTGAGATCGAGGTTCCCGTCGTACGCGTCGGTCGTGACCGCGGCGCTCGACGGACGCGACGATCTGCCGGACCGCGTGGCCGCAGCGATCCGCTCGTCGGCGGCCGCTCGCGCCGGACGGAATGAACTGAGACTGATCAGGGCGTCGGGTGCACGGTACGTCGTCTGGGGCGGCGACGAGTATCCGGTCCCTCTGTCGGTGATCGCTAGACCGCCCGTCGGCGTCTCCGTGGCGGGCCTGCCGCTCGACCGGCTCCAGCCTGCGGTCGCGGTGGTGGGGACGCGCGTAGCGACCAGACGCGGTCTGACCGTGGCTCGCGACATCGCCTTCGACATTGCGGCGGCGGGCCTCACGGTCGTCTCGGGGCTGGCGCGCGGAGTGGACACCGCCGCACACGAAGGCGCTCTGGAGGCCGGCGGGACCACGGTGGCGGTGCTGGGCACGGGTCTGGGGTGCGTCTACCCGGCCGAGAACGCGGCGCTCGCCCGCAGGATACGGCGGAGCGGCGCGCTCGTGTCCGAGTGCCCGATCAGGCAGGGTCCGAGGCCCGGCGCGTTCCCTGCGCGCAACAGGATCATCGCCGGTCTCTCGGCGGGCGTGGTCGTCGTCGAGGCGGGCTCGCGGAGCGGGGCCCTCATCACCGCGGCGAGGGCGCTCGAGGAGGGTCGAGAGGTGTTCGCCGTGCCCGGCCCCATCACGGAGCCGCTCTCGAGCGGACCCAACGGGCTCATCAAGGCCGGCGCCAAGCTGGTTGAGAGTGTGGAGGACATACTCGAGGAACTGGAGCCGTCCATCGGGAGTGCGCGGCCGCCGGCCGCCCCGCCCGGGCCGCGCAAGGACGCAGCGAACGGCGACGCAGCCCGGGAGGATGGAGGCGGCGAGGACGGCAGGTCGCGCCTGCTCCGTCAACTCGCCGTCGAGCCGCGCACCATAGACGAACTCTCGGCACGCAGCGGGCTCACGCCGTCCGACGTGTCGCAGCTGCTCTTGGATCTCGAGCTGTCGGGCCGGGCGTGCGCATGCCCCGGCGGCACCTACGCGATGGCCGAGGCACGACGGCGCGGGGGACGACGCAGGAACTCGGGCCGAAGCAGAAGACGACCTGGACGCTGAACCTGAAGTGGATGGACGAGGTGACGATGAGGTCGAGGGTAGCCATCGTCAGATGCCCTGACTACGAACCCGGTCGCGTGCGAGAGGCTGTCGGACGCCTCCTGGACCTGCTCGGTGGACTGCCACCAGGCGTTTCGCAGGGACGCTCCGTTCTGCTCAAGCCGAATCTGCTTTCCGCGAGGAATCCCGACAGGGCCGTGACCACACACCCGGCCGTCATGGAGCCGCTCGTCGAGGCGGTCAAGGCCGCCGGAGCGATCCCCTCGATCGGCGACTCTCCGGGAGGCGCGCTGCGCGGCGTCGAGAGAGTGTGGCGCAACACCGGGATGCAGGACCTGTCCGAGCGAACCGGGACGCCGCTCGTCAACTTCGAGAGCGCAAGCTCCGTGGAGGTCAGTGGGAAGCTGCGCTCGTACATGATCGCTCGCCCCGTTCTCGACGCCGACGCCGTGATCAACGTCGCAAAGATGAAGACGCACGTGCTCACAGCGTACACGGGCTGCATCAAGAACATGTTCGGGGCGGTACCGGGTTTCGCGAAGGCGCGCATGCACAGCGAGGTGCCGCGGCCCGTGCCGTTCAGCAGGCACATCGTCGACATATACTCGCTCGTTCAGCCTGTGCTGCACGTGATGGACGGGGTGGTGGCGATGGAGGGCGACGGTCCGTCCGGCGGGAAACCGAGACGCGTCGGCGCGATCCTGGGTGGAACCGACGGAGTCGCGATCGATGCGATAGCCGCAGGGATGATGGGCTTCAGGGAGGGCGCCGTCCCCATGCTGCGGGAGGCGCAGGAGCGAGGCCTGGGTACGGCCAGGCTATCCGACATAGAGGTCGTGGGCGAGGACCCGGCCTCCTTCGACACGAAGGGATTCCTGCTGCCGAAGCCCGGGCTCTTGAACCTGGTGCCGACGTTCGTCGTCAGGGCCCTTCGTCCGTTCATATGGGTCTATCCGGAGATGTCGAAGGAGTGGGGTTGCAGGGCCGAGAAGTGCGGCCTCTGCGTCCGGAGCTGTCCCGTTTCTGCCATACAGATGACCGGGACGGGTCCCGTCGTAGACAAGAAGACGTGTGTCGAGTGTCTCTGTTGTCACGAGGTTTGTCCGCACGGAGCCGTGCGGGTCAAGCTCTCGTGGCTCGCGGAGCGCTTCAGTTGATCGGGTCGGCGGCCTCTGGAGGAGTGTCTCGTGGCGAGGAAGCGGGAGACGACAGCGCGGCATCGCATCGAATACGGGCTCGCGCGGGCGCTGCAGTCCCTGATCTGCGCCATGCCTCTTTCCGCCGCGAGAGAGTTCGGCGCCGATCTGGGGAGCATTGCCTACTCGCTCGGCATCAGGCGCGAGGTCTCGCTCGGACACCTGAGGAGGATCTTCGGTGACCGGCTCACAGAGGAGCAGCTCGAGCGGATCGCACGCGAGTCCTACCGGAACTTCGGCCGCATGACGTTCGAGTACGGACGTTTTCCCAGACTGGACCGCCGGCTCATCGAGAGGACCGTGACGCTGAGCGGGGCGGAGCACCTTGACGCGGCCCTGGCCGCCGGCGGAGGGGCCCTCCTGATAGCCGGCCACTTCGGGAACTGGGAGATGGCCGCGACGATCGCCACGATGGGCTATCCGCTGACGTTCCTCGTGGGGGAGCAGCACAACAGGCTCGTCGACGGGCTCATGAACCGGCTCAGGCAGGGCCTGGGCGTCGAGACCGTGCCGCTCACCGGGAGCCTGCTGGGGGTCTTCCGGGCGCTCAGGAACAACCGCATCGTCGCCATGCTGTCCGACCAGGACGCGGGCAAGTCGGGCGTGTTCGTCGATTTCCTGGGCCTTCCGGCGTCGACCCCTTACGGCCCGGGCCGTCTGGCTTGGAAGACCGGCGCTCCGCTCTTGCCCGGCATGGCCGTCAGGCGAGGGACGGACCGGCACGAGCTTGTCATCTGTCCGCCGGTTCAGCCGCCTCCCGCCGGGACTCCGGAGTCTGAGGCCGTTCGCCATTACACCCAGGGCTACACGAGCGTTCTCGAGGAGTACGTCCGGAAGTACCCGGAGCAGTACTTCTGGATGCACAAGCGCTGGAAGACCCGCCCCGAACAGGCCTCGTCCCGCAGCGCGTGATCCGTCCCCTCGCCGGTCGAGCGAGGCAACAAGAAAGGAGCCGCCCGTGAGGGCGGCTCCTTCTCATTGGTGCCTGCTTCGCGTGCGTCCGCGACTACATGCCCCACATCACCGATAGGCCGAGGCCCCACACCTTCTCGATGTTCTGGCCCATGAGCGGGTAGAAGAAGTCGACGCCGAGACCGACGCCGTTCTCCATCAGGTAGTCGAACCCCGG
>CAYNQF010000024.1:0-29008 GCA_964399265.1 uncultured bacterium
TCCGCTTCTCGTCGAGCATCGCGTGGCAGAGCTCCCGGCTCTGCTCCGGGTTCAGTGCGGGCTGGTCGGCCGGCACCAGAACGCCGTCCACCCTGAACTGCGGCGGCACGCCCGGCGTGATGTGAAGGTCCGACGCCCTGCGCTGGACCATCTCCTCCAAGAGCTTCATTATCGCGGTCGTCATCTCTAGTGCTCCGTCTGGCGCCCGCGGCGCCTACGCCGTGCCACTGGTCACGGCCAGCACCTCGTCGAGCGTCGTGAGCCCCTCCTTGACCTTCTGCATTCCGTTGGCCACGAGAGGGACCATTCCCCCGGCTAGAGCCCGGTCACGCATCGCCGAACCCACAATCCCTTGCAAGACTGCGTCCTTAACTTCACGTGTCATTGGAAAAAGCTCGTAAAGCGCCATTCTGCCCTTGTATCCGGACTTGGAGCACTCCACGCAGCCCGCGCCGTGATAGAACGTCACGTTCCCGGCGTCGGGGAGTATCTCCCGGAATCGCTCGATCAGTATGGGGTCCGGGTCGTAGGGCTCCTTGCACTTCGGGCATATGCGCCGCACGAGCCGCTGCGCTATCACGAGGTTCAACGAGGAACAGATAAGATACGGCTCGACGCCCATGTTCATAAGTCGGTCGACCGTTGACGTTGCGTCGTTGGTGTGCAGCGTGCTGAACACGAGGTGGCCGGTCTGGGCCGCCTTGATCGCGATCGAAGCGGTCTCGAGGTCTCGGATCTCGCCGACCAGGATCACGTCCGGGTCCTGCCTCAGGAACGACCGCAGCGCCGCGGCGAAGTCGAGCCCGATCTCGGGCCTCGCACGGACCTGGTTGATCCCGGCCAGTTCGTACTCGACCGGGTCCTCCACGGTCATGATGTTCTTATCAGGCGAGTTGATCTTCGTCAGCGCGGAGTAGAGCGTGGTCGTCTTTCCGCTGCCGGTAGGCCCGGTGAGCAGGATCATCCCGTGGGGCTGCTTGATCGCGTTGTTGATCATGGTCAGCGAGGCCTCGTCGAAGCCCAGGTCCTCGAGATCGGTCTTCAGATTCGTCTTGTCGAGAAGACGCATGACCACCTTCTCGCCGTAGACGGTCGGGATCATCGACACACGGATGTCTACGACCCTGTGCATCACGCGCACCCTGCAGCTGCCGTCCTGGGGCAGACGCCGCTCCGCTATGTTGAGCCTCGAGAGGATCTTGATCCTCGAGGTGATGGCCCACTGCATTCTCTTGGGAGGCGGGAGGATCTCGCGCAGGACGCCGTCAACGCGGAGCCGCACGGAGAGTCCCTTCTCGGCCGGTTCGATGTGGATGTCGCTCGCCCCCTCCTCGATGGCCTGCAGGAGGATCAGGTTGACGAGCCGGATGACCGGCGCGTCGTTCGGCTCGATCGAAAGCTGTTCGCCGTCGACGTCGCTATCTCTCGTCATCTCGATCTCGACACCGACGATGTTCTGGATGCTCTTCTCGATGTCGAGCGATTCGCCGTACTGAGCGTCGATGAGTCCGAGGATCTGGTCGCGGCTTGCGCCGACAGGCTTGACCTCGTAGCCGGTGTTGGCGGCCACGGTGTCGCACGCGATGACGTCGAGCGGGTCCTCCATCGCGAGCAGCAGCGTGTCACCGTCGCGACCGACGGCCGCGACGCAGAAGCGCCGCGCCATCTCGCGCGGAACGAGCCGCACAACGTGCGGGTCGATGTCGCAGCCCTGCAGATCCAGCAGGCTGCACGCGTCTGGTCTCATCTCGCCCAAGTCCTAAGTCCTTGCATTTCAGCGTCTTCGGAACGCCATGAGCAACTTCCACTGAGATAACAGCAAGCCTCATGCCAGTGTGTGAGGCGTGCGAGACCGGGTGTTAAATCCTTTGTAGGATTAGAGTTAGACCTAATCCGTGGGACGAATCAGGAATGGGCCCGCAAAGGCCTCAGGAGCCTGCTTCGCATCCTGCAAGGGAGTGGGGCCCCCCGCGGGCCGACGCGCCTCCGAGGCAGGCTTGTGGAGGTCGGTTGAACTGACGAAGGCCCGCACGATGACCGGGTCGAACTGACTGCCGGAGGCGTCCTCGAGCACGCTCAGGGCTTCCTTCACCGAGAGCGCGTCGCGGTACGGACGCCTGGAGGTCAGCGCATCGTACGCGTCGGCGACCGAGAGTATCCGCGCACCCAGAGGTATGTCCGCTCCCTGGAGACCGTCCGGATATCCGCTGCCGTCAAAGCGCTCGTGATGGTGACGAACCATGCTTATTACGGCCGACAGTTCCTCGATCGGGCAGAGTATGCGCTCTGCCACCACTGGATGACGCTGGATGGACTCCCACTCGGACGCGTCGAGCTTGCCCGGCTTGTTGAGGACGCTCTCGCGAACGCCGATCTTGCCGATGTCGTGCAGCAGGCCGGCGAGCCAGATGTCCTGGATCTCCACCTCTGAGAGCGACAGGTACTTGCTTATTCCGACGGCTATCTCCGACACTCTCTCAGAGTGACCCTGCGTGTACTCATCCTTGGCTTCCAGGGCCTGCGCCAGGGCCTTGATGCTGCCCATGAAGAGCCTCCGCAGCTCCTCGTTGGCGTCGTAGAGCTGCTTAGTACGCTCCTCGACCTTCGACTCGAGGTCCCGCTGGTACTCGCGGTTCTCCTCGACCAGGCGCTTCTTCTCGATCGCGCGGTCGACGGTCAGTGCCAGATGGTCGAGATTGAGGGGTTTCGACAGATGGTCGTGGGCGCCAAGGCGCATGGCCTCGAGAGCGCCGTCAAGGTCGGGGGCTCCCGTGACCATGATGACCGCCACGTCGCGGTCGGCCAGGCGGATGTTCCGGAGAAGCTCGATGCCGTCCATCCCGGGCATGTTGATGTCCGAGAGGACGCACTCGTAGTCACCCTGCGTGACCATCGAGAGCGCCTTCTCGGCGTCCTCGGCCTGCTCGCACTCGTAGCCCTCGGCGGTCAGCTTCCTGCAAATCACGTCCCGCACGTACGACTCGTCATCCACGACCAGGATCCTGCTTATGGCGGCCGCCATCTCCCCCTCCGGACAGGACGGGCCTGCACACCGCGCTCATGCGCCGGCGTCAAGGCCGTTTGCCACGCTCACGCGCGGTGAACGAGCAAATTCCATTCCAACCGGAAGTTATTGGGCGATGGATAGTGCCGCCTCAGAGACGGTCTGGAAGGTGGCTACTGGTCGGTAATTTCCGGGCGTGTGATTCTGGAGCGAGGGTCTGGATTGCGCGGCGAGAGGACCCGCATGAGGTGGGGCCGGGCCTACTGGAACCGGAACTAGCGTCCCAGCTCTGAGATGTCCATCTGCTTCCACTCACGGGCGAGCTTGTCCCAGCGGAAGAGCTTCACCGTGTCGACGAACTCGTCGTCCGAGACGACGTACTCGACGTCGACCTCGCCGCCTATCCGCTTGGAGTAGGTGACCTTCTTGTCCAGGACCAGTGGCTTCACGGAGCGCTCGAGCTTCATGCGACCCGAAGCGCCGTCGAACACGGCGGTCTCGATGGTCAGATGCCGCTCGGGGAACTCCTCGGTCGTGTGGTCCACGAATCCGAACAGCTTCTCTATCTGGTCCAGGAGGTTTTCCCACTTCCTCTGGTGCATGGCCGCCTCCCAAGGCTCGACTGCCGTGCCGCTTGAGTGCCACCTGCGCCCTGCGCGCGCTACCCGAGTGCAATCCTGCGGTCCACCTGCGTGCTCCCGACCATTATACCCGAGCGCCGACCACAAGGGAAACCGCGCACTCGCGGCTCTCCCCGCCCCCGTCTCACCTTGTGACGGCGGTCGCAATCGACCTCGGCCGACCTCAGGATGCCGGTTGCCATAGACCGCGGCTCACCTCAGGATACCAGTCGCCGCCGGCCCCGGAATCTGATAATCTACAGGGACGGTTCTCGAAGGCGGAAGGGGCCACCCGAGGAGCAGAGAAGTGCCTCCAAGCGACGACAGACGCATACTCGTCACGGGCTCGTGCGGCCAGATCGGCACGGAACTCGTGGTCGAACTCAGGCGCCGCTACGGCGAGACCAACGTCGTGGCGACCGACCTCAAGACACCCGGAGACCGCGAGTGCCAGGGGCCGTTCGAGCAGCTTGACGTTCGCGATGCCGACGCGTTCGCTGACGTCGCGAAGCGCTACAGCGTCGACACGATACTCCACATGGCCGCGATATTGTCGGCGAAGGGCGAGAAGGAACCGCGGACGGCATGGGACGTGAACGTGCGTGGGCTGCTGAACGCTCTCGAGGTCGCGCGCGAGCTCAAGCTGCGGCAGGTGCTCTGCCCCAGCTCCATCGCGGTCTTCGGCAAGGGTTGCCCGAAGGAGAACACGCCGCAGGAGACGGTCCTCAAGCCGGCCACGATGTACGGCGTCACGAAGGTCACCGGGGAGCTTCTCTGCGACTACTACGTGAAGCGGTTCGGCGTCGATGCCAGAGGGCTACGCTACCCGGGCATCGTCTCGGCCGAGGCGCTGCCGGGCGGCGGCACGACCGATTACGCCGTGGAGATCTTCTACAAGGCGGTCGAGCAGGGGTCGTACACGTGCTTCCTCAAGGAAGACGCGCGCCTTCCCATGATGTACATGCCCGACTGCATCAAGGCCACCATCGACCTGATGGAGGCCGACGCCTCGCGACTCGAACACCACGGCGACTTCAACGTCGCCGCGATGAGCTTCACGCCCGGCGAACTCGCCGCGGCCATCCGTCGGCACATCCCTGACTTCGAGATCTCCTACGAGCCCGACTACCGCCAGCAGATCGCCGAGTCGTGGCCGTCGTCCATAGACGACAGCGCCGCACGCGCCGAGTGGGGCTGGAAGCCCGGCTTCGACATCGACTCGATGACCGAGGACATGCTTGCGAGGCTCAGGGCCAGACACCAGGCGGGTCTGCTCTACAAGTGAGCGCACGAGCGAGTACCGCCCGCGGGCAACAAGGGAGAAAGAAGGACGGGGGCCGAATCGGCCCCCGTCTTCGGTCTGGATGTCGGGCACACTACAGCCCGTACTTGTCCACGATGCCCTTCTCGTCCAGGCCGAGGATGCCGTACTTCTCACCCACCTTCCTGAAGGCCTCGACGCAGCGGTCGATGTGCTCGCGCTCGTGGCCGGCCGAGAGCTGCACGCGGATGCGGGCCTCACCCTTCGGAACGACCGGGTAGAAGAAGCCGATCACGTAGATGCCCTCGGCGTACATGTCGCGAGCCATGTCGTTCGCGAGCTTCGCGTTGTAGAGCATCACGGGCACGATGGGCGTCTGTCCGGGCCTCACGTTCAGGCCTGCCGCCGTGATCTTGTCGCGGAAGTACTTGGTGTTCTCCGCAAGCTTGTCACGGCGCTCCGTCGACTCGGTCAGGAGTTCGATGACCCGGATCGTCGCGCTCACGATGACCGGCGAGAGTGAGTTGCTGAAGAGGTAGGGCCGCGCGCGCTGCCTGCACAGTTCGACCAGCTCCCTGCGCCCCGACACGCAGCCGCCCGACGCGCCTCCCAGCGCCTTCCCGAACGTCGTCGTTATGATGTCGACGCGGTCCATCACGCCGAAGTGCTCGTGGGTGCCTCTCCCCTTCGGGCCGATGAAGCCGGTAGCGTGCGAATCGTCGACCAGCACCATCGCCCCGTACTCGTCGGCGACGTCGCACATCTCGTCGAGCGGGCACAGGTCGCCGTCCATCGAGAAGACGCCGTCCGTGACGATGAGCTTCCGCGGCTTGTCCTTGTGGGCCTCGAGCTTCTTCCTGAGATCGCCCATGTCCATGTGCTCGAAGATCTCGCGCTCGGCCCTGCACAGGCGTATGCCGTCGATGAGCGACGCGTGGATGAGCCGATCCGAGATGATGACGTCGCCCTTGCCGAGTATCGCCTCGAAGACGCCCGCGTTCGCGTCCATGCACGACGGGAAGAGCAGCGTGTCCTCGGTGCCGAGGAACGCCGTCACCTGCTCCTGAAGCTCCCTGTGGATGTCCTGGGTCCCGCAGATGAAGCGCACCGAGCTCATGCCGTAGCCGCGAGCGTCCAGGCCCTCGTGCGCGGCCTTCACGACCGCCGGGTGGCTCGAGAATCCCAGGTAGTTGTTGGCGCAGAAGTTCAGGACCCGCTCACGAGACGCGCCCTCGGGGTACTCGACCTCGATCTCGGCGGCCTGGGGCGACCATATGAACCTCTTCTCCTTGAAGAGGCCGCTCTTCTTGATCTCCTCGATCTCGCCGGCGAAGCCGGCGCGGGTGTCCTTCGTGTATGCCATTCCGACGCCTCCGGGGCTCTGGTGCAAGCGTGAAGACTCTTGTTGGTGAGCACGAAGAGTCTACCCGCTCGCGCGGCACCGGTCAACGCCGCGGCCGGCCCGGATACCCGGCGCCGGCCACGGAGACCCGTGTGAACGCGTCACCCACCGGCGACGATATCCCTGAACTCATCTCATCAGCGCCGGTAGAGGGCCTTGATGACGCCCCAGCTCGCGTCGCGCACCGGGTTCGAGCAATCGCTCGGGAACGAGGGCAGGTTCGGCTCCCCGGGCGTCGGGACCATCATGAACCAGTCGGCCGCGCTGGACGCGTTGTGGTCGGCCCCTCCCGGACAGCGCGCGAGCGAGTTGCCCTGCGGCACCGGCTCCGCATACTCCGGATCGCTGCAGACGGTCCAGGCGATCGGGACGGGGTCGCCGACGCTCCCCCAGTTCACGCCGTCGACGACCGTCGAGCAATCGATGGCGGCGGTGCTGTCGACGCCCGTCGCGAGAATGAGTCCGTCCCCCGAGTTCGCAAGAGCCATGTCGCAGTTCGAGCCGCTCACGAGCGTGATGTTGGGCACATCTGGATTGTCGTTGTCGTCCGCCGGGTGCTTGAACTCCCAATCGGCGTGAGAGAGGTCCGGCTCGATCTCGCCCGGGACGGCATCGACGGCTATGAGCAGGATCTCGCCGGGCTGCATGGGTATGGAGTGGCCGCCGTGAACGCCCGGGAAGCGGTAGACGCCCTCCGGCATCCCCTCGTCGCCCTCATCCGTGATGATGGCGCCGTCGAGGAAGGCGACCGTTCCACCGGCGTTCACGATCTCGATGTACTCGTTGTGGATGTCGAACCCGGGGACGTAGTAGTAGATCTCGTTGAACATGACGCGGTTCCACACGTCCAGCGCAGAAGCTGCGGCCGCGCCGGCAGCCAGCAAGGCAGCGCACACAACCAGAACCGATACCGTCCGAACCATCCCATCCTCCCTTCGTCCCCGTCCGTCGAACGGACAACACTCCTCGTCAACCCCGGCGCATCAAGCGTGTGGAACGGCGCCGGGCGTCTCACGTCAAGACCGCACACGCCGGCAGGTGCACCGAACGGTCCTGGATCACCGCGTTCCATGGAATGCCGCGCCACAGGGGCCTGCGGCGAACGGGGGCGGGCGGAGGCCCGGTCGGAGTGTGAACTACGTAGACTGGGATCCCGGGCTGCGTGGTGGGTTCATCGGCCACGGCGTCTCCACGCCCGCGGCCTTGAGCATGTGGAAGGAGAGCTCGGTGGCCTCTCGGGCGATCTCTGTCTCATCGCCGGCGACGAGACGTCCGTCGTCGACCACGACCTCGCCGTTCACGATGTTGTAGTCGACGCGGTGGTCGAACCCCGCGTAGAGGAGCGCGGCCAGCGGGTCGGACTGCGCGCCTGCGTAGCCCAGGCGGTTCATGTCGACCAGGACGACGTCAGCGGCCTTGCCCTCTTCGATGGAGCCGATCTGGTCGCGGCCCAGGATATCTGCGCCGCCTCGCGTGGCCATCCTCACGATCTGCTCGGCGGTGACGGATTCGGGGCCGTGTGTCAGCAGGTGAACGAGCAGGCAGTTGCGCATCTCGCCCATCATGTCCGACGTGTCATTGCTGGCGCTCCCGTCTACGGCGAGCCCGACCCGCACTCCCCTCTCGAGAAAACGCGGTACGGGAGCAACGCCCGACGAGAGCCGCATGTTCGACGTCGGGCAGTGTGCTATGCCCGTGCCTGTCTCGGCCAGCCGTTCGATCTCCTCGTCATTGAAGTGCACGCCGTGTGCGAACCAGACGTCGCGTCCGATCCAGCCGACACGCTCCATGAGGCCGAGCGGCCTCACGCCGTGGGTCTCAAGGCAGAAGCGCGTCTCGTCCTCGGTCTCGGCGACGTGCGTATGCAGAAGAACGCCCTTCCTGCGCGCCAGCTCGGCGGTGCGCTCCATGAGCCCGTCGGTCACCGAGAAAGGCGAGCACGGTGCGAGCGCGATGCGGGTCATCGAGAACGGAGACGCGTCGTGATACTCGTCGACGACGCGCTCGGAGTCCGCGAGGATCTCATCCTCGGTCTGGACGACGGAGTCCGGTGGAAGCCCGCCCTGGTCGCGGCCGCGCGACATGCTGCCGCGCGTCGGGTGGAACCTCAGGCCCATCTCGCGGGCGACCCGGACCTGCTCACCGATGAGGTCGCCCTCGACCCCCTGCGGAAAGACGTACATGTGGTCGCTCGACATCGTGCAGCCGGTCAGGAGCAGCTCGGCGCACGCGAGCCGGGTGCTGGCGCGGACCGCGTCGAGCGTGAGTTCGGCCCAGATATCGTATAGCGTGACCAGCCAGTCGAAGAGCTTGCGGTTCTGCGCAGGCGGCACGTTGCGCTGGAGGGTCTGGTAGAAGTGGTGGTGGAGGTTGACGAGCCCCGGGATCGCGACCATCGAGGAGCAGTCGATCACTCGGGTGGTGTCGGGGACGTCGCGGCCCGCGCCCTCGGGCGCCTCGAGTCCGGCGCCTCCGCCCTCGCCCGGATCGTCCGTCCGGCTTGCGATGCGCGCTATCCGCCCGCCGTCGATCAGGACGTCGACGCCGGAGAGCCTGTCTCCGGCATCGTTCATGGTGGCCAGATGGTAGATGTTGCGAAGCAGGATCATTCCATGGCCTCGAGGCCCTTGAGCACGCGCTCGGGCGTGAACGGGATCCTGCGGAGCCTCAAGCCCGTGGCCGCGAAGATCGCGTTCCCGACGGCCGGAGCCACCACGTCTACGGGTATCTCAGACACGCTCTTCGCGCCGAACGGCCCGGTCGGCTCGTCAGTCTCCACGAGGATCGCCTTGATGGCCGGCGTGTCGACCGACGAGAAGATGGCGTAGTCGATGAGGTTCGCGTTCAGCATGCGGCCCTTGTCGCTGAAGAGCATCTCCTCGGAGAGGGCGTAGCCGAGTCCCATCGTGACGCCGCCCTGGATCTGCCCCTCGGACAGCGCCGGATTGATCGCGAACCCGAGGTCGATGGCGCAGGTGAAGTCGCGCACGTCGACGCGTCCGGTCTCGGTGTCGACCTCGACGTCGGCCACAGCCGCGGCGAACGGAGGCGGACACTCGTTGGTGACGTTCGACGCGGTGAAGGAGACCTGCTCCTTCTCTTCCCCGTACATCGCCTGCGCGGCGACGTCGGAGAGCGCGACCGACTTCCCGCCCGGCCCGCTCACGACGCCCCCCGCGCACGTGAGTTCGTTCGCCGGGACGTCCAGCATCCTCGACGCATGGTAGAGCAGGCGGTCTCTTACCATCTCGGCCGCGCGCATCACCGCGCGCCCGCTGATGTACGTCGTGCTGGACGCGTACGCGCCGACGTCGAACGGCGTGCGGTCGGTGTCGGACGAGTAGACCACCACGGCCGATGCCTCTACTCCGAGGACCTCGGCCGCCATCTGGCCCAGTATCGTGTCGCTGCCGGTCCCCAGGTCGGTCGCGCCGATGAGGAGGTGGAACGAACCGTCCTCGTTCGCCTTCACCGTGGCCGCGCCCATGTCGTCGCCCGGGATGCCGCTCCCGTGCATCGCGAACGCCACGCCCAGCCCCCTGCGTGTGAACGGTCGCGAGCCGGGCGTGCCGAACACGCCGTCCTGAAGCTGCGAGCGCCACTCTTCCCAGCCCGAGGCCGTCTTGACGCGCTCCCAGCACTCGGGCAGGCCGTTCGTGTGGATGACCCTCTCGAAGCCCTCCTTGCCCTCGCCCAGGCTCGTGGCGATCGGGTCGCGGTCGCCCACCCTGATCAGGTTCCGCATGCGGAAATCGATCGGATCCAGGCCCAGTTCGTAGGCGATCTCGTCCATGTGCGACTCGACGGCGAAGTAGCCCTGCGGCGCGCCGTATCCGCGGAGCGCGCCGGCCACGGGGAGGTTCGTGTAGACCGAGTCTGCCACGAACCGGAGGTTCCCCGTCCTGTAGAGGGGCAGGCTCTTGCTGCCGGTGTTCGACGGAACGGTGAGGCCGTGCGCGCCGTACGCGCCCGTGTTCACGAGGGCCCTCATCTCGCGGGCGACGATGATGCCGTCCTCATCGAGCCCGGTCTTTAGGTGAATCGTCTGGGGATGTCTCGTGCGCGTGCACGACAGTTCCTCGTCGCGGTCGAGCATGATCTTGACGGGACGGCCGGTCGCCAGCGTCATCGCGGCGCAGATGTCCTCGAGCACGACCTCCTGCTTCACGCCGAAGGCTCCCCCGATGCGGGGTTTGACGACGCGGACGCGGGAGATAGGCAGGCCGTTGACCATCGCGACGATGCGCCTGGCGTGGAAAGGAACCTGCGTGCTCGTCACGACGACCAGCCTGTTCTTCTCGTCCATGTAGGTCATCGTCACGTGGGGCTCGGTGGGCGTCGCCTGCACGTACTGGACGTCGTAGTCATGCTCGAAGATGCGAGCAGCGCTCGCGAACGCGCCGTCCGGATCACCGACGGTCACGTCGATGGCCGCCGCGAGGTTGCGCGAGGCGTCGTGGATGCCGCCCGAGTCTGGCTCGTCGTGAATTCTGGGCGCGCCCGGCTTCATCGATTCGGCCGGGTCGAGGATGGAGGGCAGCTCCTCGTACTCCACCTCTATCAGGTCGCACGCCTTTCGGGCCAGAAGAGGCGTCTCGGCGGCCACCGCCGCCACGCGGTCTCCGACGAAGCGCACCTTCTCGTCGAGCATGACGGCGTCGTAGGGCGAAGGCTCCGGCCAGTTCTGGCCGGCCGTGGAGAACGGGACCCTCGGAACGTCCTCGTGCGTCAGCACGCAGTGGACGCCGGGCAGGGCCCGGGCCTTCGACGCGTCGATGCTCTTGATCCTCGCGTGGGCGTGAGGGCTGCGCTTGATGCGACCGTACAGCATTCCGTCCGCGGTGAAGTCGTCGGTGTACTTCGCCCGGCCGGACAGAAGCCCGAGCCCTTCGGTCTTGGGCTCGCTGCGCCCCACCGAGCTGTAGCGTTCGGCGTAGGGCGTCACGCGCTCGCTGGCGTCACCGCTGGTGCTGTCTCCGTGTGCCACGGCCTTCACCGCCTCCACCGCCTTCACGTACCCGGTGCAGCGGCAGAGGTTGCCCGAGAGGCCGCGCCTGATCTCATCGTCGGTGGGCTCGGGATTCTCGTCCAGGAGCCCCTTCGCGGAGACGATCATGCCCTGCATGCAGTATGCGCACTGCGCGGCGCTGCGCTTCAGGAACTCCGACTGCAGCGGGTGCGGCGCATCGACGTTGCCGATGCCTTCGATCGTCGTCACCTCATGCCCATCGACCCGACCGGTCAGAACGATGCACGCCGGCACCGGCTGTCCGTCCAGGAGCACCGTGGAGGTCCCGCAGCTCCCGCTGCGGCATCCGGCCTTGACGCCCTTGTAGCCCAGCCTGCGCAGCGTGTCGACCAGGACCTCGCCCGGCTCTATCGTCGTCTCTCGGCTCTCGCCGTTGACCCTGAATCGTACGGTCATCTTCACCCCTGGGCTCCCAGCAGCCCCGTCGCTCTCGTGAGCGCCCGCCGAGCCGCCGCCCCCACGGCCTTCCTGCGGTAGTCGGCGCCGGCACGATGGTCGGTCCTGGGTTCGACGGTCGTCTCGACCAGACGCCCCACGTCCGCCAGCAATTTCTCCGTGGGAACCTTGTCCTTGAGCAGCGCCTCGCACTCGGGAAGCCTTCTGGGAGCAGGCCCCATGGCGCCGACGGCCAGTCGTGCGTCCGCGATGCGGCCGCCGTCCATGCGGACCGTGGCAGCCGCGTTGGCTATCGCTATGTCCAGCCTCTTGCGTCCGACCTTCTCGAATCCGCCCCCGACTTCGCCCTTCGGGACGGGGATGCTGACCCGTGTGATAAGATCGCCCTTGCTGAAGACGTCTCCTCGCCTCAGGAAGTAGTCCTCGATCGGGATCTCTCTCTCGCCCGCGTCGCTCATTACAGCGAGCGTCGCGTCCAGAGCCAGGAACGCCACCGGGAGGTCCGTTGGATACGGCCACGCGGCCACGTTGCCTGCCACGGTTGCGAGGTTCCGGACCGTGTGGTTCGCGACCGAGAGGGACGCAGTGTGCAGGATCCCCGACGCGATGCCGCCGGCCTCGAGCGACCTGGCGAGAGAGGAGATCGTCACGGTGGCTCCAAGAACCAGGTGCCCTGACTCGCTGCTGATACCGGACAGCCCCGCGGCGGAGAGGTCGACGAGGAAATCCAGTTTGGACGAAGCGGCCGGAACCACCACCGTGCCTCCGCCGACGTAGAGCCCTGTCCCTTCCGTCTCACGGAAGAGCCTGACGGCCTCCTCGGGGCTCGTAGGACGGTGCAGAACGCTTAGGTCGAACATCGCTCGGAACCTCCCGACGCGGTCTACCTCCGACGTGTGCCATCTGACGCGCATGGGCATCACTCGCAGGATACCGCAACCCGACCGGCGGTTCAAGTGCGGAGGACTCCCGGCCGGCCACTGCGTCGTGCCGGAGGCCGAGGGATATGGGGACATCAAGGCCACCCAAGGCGCGTGGCCGCCCCGGAAACAGGAGCGGCCCCGCCCGAGAGCTCCGAGCGGGGCCGGCGCGCCAGCGTGGGCTGACGGAGGTTCTTATCTGCCGAACATCGACTTGATCTTGGTCCAGGACGTCGCCTGCACCGGCGAGACGGCGCCGGCGGCGGAGATCGCGTAGAAGATGGGCACGTCGGGCCCGAAGGCGTGGAGGACCGTGGCCGCTCCGGTGTTGAGGTCAACGGTGAACAGCTCGTGCGAGTCGGCGGCGTAGCCGTAGATGACACCGTCGGCCCCCTTGGTGATGCCGCCTACCGAGCCCATGTCGATGTCGGACCCAAGGCCGCTACCCACCTGCTGGGTACCCGGGCCGCTGGGATCGTGCTTGTCGATCTTCCAGAGCGCCTGCGTCTCGCCGTCGAGACCGTAGAGCTGGCCGCTCTCATCGAATACCAGCCCGTCGAAGTCGTGAGGCGCTCCCCTCACCATGCCGAGTATGGTCGCGGCGCCCGTGTACTGGTCGACCACGAAGATGCTCGGGTTCTCGTTCGATCCCGCGTTCGCGCCGTACAGAGTCCCATCCGTCGGGTCGAATGCGAGGGCACCCTCGAACACGTACCCGATGCCCAGGTCACCGATGTAGGTGGCCGAGGCGTTGTTGGGGTCTATCGAATAGAGCGAGGCCGTCGAGAGACGGGTGACGCCGAGCAGCAGGTCTCCCCTCTGCGAGTACTCGAGACCGCAGAAGCCCGACGCGACGCCGGGGTGCCCGAGATACATGACGCTCCCGTCCAGCGTATTGATCAGATACAGGTCCCTGCCGATGGCGTCGGAGGCGTACAGGGTCGCGGCCATCGCAGAGGCCGAGACCGCGCACAGCATGACCATGGCCGCAATGAGCAACGCACCAGTAATCGTCTTCATTTCTCTCACCTCTCGTCTTGGACCTCGGCCTTTCGACCCGGCCCGGTGGAAGGTGGAGGGGACGCTCCCATCGGCTCCACCCTGCAAAACGACCGGCTTCCCCCCGAGGCGCATTGCATCGCTTCGGGTGTGGCCGGTCCCCAGGGCCTCCAGTAGCCCACTACTGTCTACATTACCACAAGTTTGTCATATTTGTCAAGAGTCCTGGTGAAGGCCGGACTTGCGCCTGATGGGTGTGGACCCTCTGCATTGTTGCAGGAATGCCCGAGCGCTTGGGCCCCGGATGAGGACTTGAGGCGAATTCAATGGCTGTGCTAGACTGCCGGTCGCGGGTTCTCGAAGTGCCGTGCCGCTCGAGGACCCTCCCACCATTGCGCCGGGCCGTTCGTGCGGCCTGGAGGCTGGCTCCTACAAGCGCCAAGGAGGCGTACATGAGCACGCGCTACCGCGTCCACGTGTTGGTCGTTGTTGCGGCTGCACTTGTCATGTCGTCGGCGGCCGGAGCGTTCGCGGCCGATAGAGTCGTCCTGGGTGAGGTCTTCGCCGGCCTCGGCTGACCCTACTGCCCCTCCGCGGTCGCGGGGGTCGAGGACGGCAGGGCATTCTACGGTGAGGACTCCTTCGTCCCGATCGTCTGGTACACGAACGGCGACTACTACTTCGCAGGCGCCGGCACCAGGGCAGACCTTTACGGCGTCAGCGGCATCCCCCACACTTTCTTCGACGGATACGACGACGTTCTCGGCGGCACGTCGAGCGGGTCGATGTTCTCCACGTTCAGTCCGATCATCGCCGGCCACCTCGCCGACCCGAGTCCTATCTCACTGGAAGCGGTCTACAGGTGGCACGACGCCGCGTCGGGGACACTGTTCGTCCACATCGACGTCGACCAGACCGTGACGACAACGAGCAACACGGTGCACTTCGTGCTGTGCGAGGACGGCAAGGGCAACCTGCCCAACCTGGCCCGGGCCGTGCTCGCCGACCAGTCGTTCACGCTGACCACTCCGGGAGAGAGCATGGATATAGAGCGCACGTTCACGCTCGACCCGAGCTGGAACAAGGACGTCATGAAGTACATCGTGATCGTCCAGTCTCACAGCGGGAACCTGGAGGTGCTGCAGTCCGTGTGCGCGAGGCCGGGACAGGGCATCTACGTGACCCCCAGCGACAACCTGGTGGCGAGCGGGAACCCGGGCGGCCCGTACGACCCTACTGAGATCGAGTACTCGGTGGAGAACGTGGGGCCGGCGCCGGTCGACTACGAGGTGACGGTCGACCAGCCGTGGGTAGATGTCCTGAATGGGTCGGGAACGATACCCGGCGAGAGTACGGCCAACGTCACCGTCCAGCTGAACATGCTCTCCGAAGCGCTGGGAACGGGGTTCCACGTGGCGACGGTCTCGTTCCAGAACGCGGACAATCACATCGGGGACGTGTCGCGCCAGGTCTCGGTGAGGATCGGAGAGCCGGACCTCGTCTACACGGAGGACTTCGAGGACAACCCGTTCTGGAGCGGACAGCTGCTGTGGCAGCGCGGTGCGCCTCAAGGGGCCGGAGGATCGAGCGGCTACCCCGATCCCGCGACCGCGCACAGCGGCACGAGCGTATACGGCTACAACCTGAGCGGCGACTACGAGAACAGCCTCGCCGAGAAGAACCTGTCCAGCCAGCCTTTCGACTGCTCAGAGCTTCACGGCACAACGCTCAAGTTCTGGCGGTGGCTCGGCGTCGACGACCCCCAGCACGACCATGCATACATCAGGGCCAGCACGAACTTCCTGAGCTGGTACACGGTGTGGGAGAACTCGAAGGCCGTGACCGACAGCGCGTGGACGCAGGTCGAGATCGACATCTCGTCGATAGCGGATGGGCAGTCGACCGTGTATCTCCGATGGGTGATGGGTCAGACCGACGGCACCGGCCGCTTCTGCGGATGGAACATAGACGACGTCCAGATATACGGGTTCCAGGAGGCCCAGTCCGACGCCGGCGAGGCGCCGGCCAGGCACCGCCCGTTGACGGTCCACCCCAACCCGTTCAACCCGACAACGACCGTCACCTACGTCGTCCCTGAGCCGAGGCATGTGAGGCTGTCGGTGCACGACGTATCTGGACGGCTGGTTCGCGTCCTTGTTGACCGGGCCGTGCCGGCCGGAGACAGGCAGGCCGTGTGGGATGGGAGAGCCGACGACGGAACACCGGTGGCCACAGGCGTCTACTTCTGTCGGTACGACGACGGCGTGGAGATGAGGACGATCAGAATGGTCCTGCTCAAGTAGGACGCCTCGACAGATCGTGAACCTCAGCCTCGACAGGTCGCGAGTCTCAGAGGGGCCTGTTCAGGAAGATGCCGAGCGCGAACAGGACGCTGAAGGCGCCGTGTGCGGCGACCGTGAGCGCACACGCGCCGGGTGGCCTCATGCCCAGAAGCTCCCGCTTCCTCAGAGCCGAGAGGGCCATCCACGCGATGGGAGCGGTCGCGAGAGCGAGCAGGCTGGACGCGGGCAGGACGCCGGCGACCGCCAGCCAGATCGTCGCTCCGTATACGCCCGCGAACAACACGTGGCAGACGGCCGAGGTCGCGCGGGCGCCGAACGACACCACGAGCGTCCTCTTCCCCACGCTGCTGTCGGGTCGCACGTCGGGGAATCCGTTCACGGTGAGCACGAGGGCTATCAAGAGGGCGATCGGCACAGAGGCCGCAGCAGCAGCCGCGTCCAGTACACCAGTCTGAACGTAGCAGGCGCCCACGACCGGCAGCGGCCCGAACGCCACGGCCACGGACAATTCCCCGGCGCCGTACCCCCTGTAGCCGAGCTGGAGGGGCCTTTCGCTGTACGCCCATCCGATCGCGATGCCGGCCAGGCCCAAGGCGAGCACGACGTTGCCCGGCGTGACCGCGTTCAGATAGACGCCCAGGAGCCCGCCGGCTGCGAGGCAGGCCAGAGCGGCGCCCGCCACCGCGTGAGGACTCAGGAGCCCCTCCTGAATGACTCCGCTTCCGCCATTGAAAGGCGTGCGCGTCGGGTTGGCGGCGTCCGCGCCGCTCAGGTGGTCACCGTGTTCGTTCAGGAGATTGGCGCCGGCGTGCAGGAGCATTGCCCCGAAAAGCGCCGCCGCGAAGTGCCCCGACGCGAGGGTCCGGATGCGAAGGTGCGCAACGGCGGTGCCGACGATGACGGGCAGGGCCGAGGCGGTCAGGAAAGAGGCCCTGACCACGCGCAGCCACACGAGCGGTCTCAAAGACCTGCTCCGGGAGAAGACGGCACGGCGGCTAAGTCCTGCCCCATACCACGCTCCACACCCACACGAGCAGTCCGACCGCGATCAGCAAGATGCCACCGCTCATGCAGAGCGTGAGCACGATGGGGACCTTGATGAAGATGATCACGGAGAAGATGAGCACGCCGACCACCTCCGCCGTGATGCCGCATCGCACCACTCGGGCGTAGGTCGACTCAGAAGGTCTGCGTCTCAGGACGCTCATATCACTCGTCCAGTTTGTGAGCCGCGCCGTGGCAGTCGAGACACGACACCTTGCCGCTCTCGATGTCGCTCATGACCGACTTGTGGAGTGGTGACTCACGGAAGTTCTCCGTCTTCCCATGGCACTCGAGGCAGATGCTCACGTCGTAGCCGCCCTTGATGGTCATCGTGTCGGGAATGTCACCCAGGTAGTGCACCCTGACGTCGTGGATCCCGCGCAGCTTCGCGTCGATGTACCCGGCGAGTCCCGGCTTCGTGTGGCAGACGTAACAGGCCTTCTCCCTGTCTGAACGCCCGCCGCGGTAGTGTGCCGAGGCCAGGGCCTCCCGGCCGTCCATGATCAGACTCTCGCCGTACGGCTGCATCTCGTGACACGACAGGCAGAAGGACGTCTTGCGCATGGACGTGTCGGCGTACGCCAGCATGCCGAGCAGCCAGACGCCGGGCAGCACGAACATCACAACGAACGCGAACAGCCGCCGCGCCAGCGTGGCTCTCGTCCGCATCGAGGAGCGCAGCGCCAGGAGCGGGACGAGCACCACGATGGCGCCCACCGCGAGGATCCACTGCACCATCAACGGTCCCCCTCGCCCTCGACGGGCGCGTCGGTACTCTGCGGGTCGTCCTGCGGCACGACGGTAGAGCTGTCGGCACGTGTGGACAACAACCACTCCACGAGAGCCGCCCAGTCCTCGTCGCTCCCCTTGAAGCTGGTCACGTGCTTCTCCCCGTCGATCTCGACGCGGTCGACGAGGTACTCCCTGAGCAGCGCCGCAGTCCACATGGCGGGCAGGACCGAGAGGTCGGGCGGTCCGGGCGCGGGCTCGTCGAGGTCGGGCGCGGGCTCGGGCTTCCAACCTTCGGGTGCCTCGCCCACGCCGAGCGCGTATGCCGTGTGGCACAGCGAGCAGCTCTGGCCGATGAAGACCCGACGTCCCGCACGAGCGGCCGACGTGTCCGCGGGGGCGGAACCCGAGGGCGCTTCGGCCAGAGACACTCCCGTCGCCGGAGGAGCACCCGGCGAACCGGCCTGGGCCGCGCTCTCAGGCGAATCCGAGCCCTCGGACACTGCCCGGGCGGACGGCACCAGGAGGAGCATCACCGCGCAGAGAGCAATGGCCGCTGCAGTGAATCTCATGTTCGTGAATACCTCCCATCTCAAGTCTACAGCGAGACGCGCCCCGGGGCAACGGCCTTGCCGGGGGCGCGCTTGTTCGCACGGTTCTTGGTGCAACCCGGCGGGCCCGGCGCCCGGGCGCCGGACTCCGGTGCTCGAGTATCTCCCGACCCTAGAGCACCAGGGCGTATCCGATCTTCGCGAAGACCGTCCAGTGCGTGCGCGTGAGGTCGATGTTCCGATCTCCGGCGCGTGAGTCGGAGTAGCCCAGAAAGAACACGGTCTGCGGGTTGATCTTGTATGAGAAGAGCAGCTGGCTCCCCAGCCCCTCGTACAACGGCTCCATGGCGGGGTCGCCGTATGCGTCCGGGTTGAAGTCGTATCGCACGTTCTGGAGTATCGCGCGGACGAACGCCCGCGAGTTGAACTGGTACACGCTCTTCAGGTAAGACACGTTGGCGGTGTAGAGACGTCCCGCGTCGACGTCGAAGCGCTGGTACGTGTGCGTGAGGTCGACACTCAGGCGTCTTCCGAGCTTGGCCTCCACCGTAGGCGACACCGTGAACCTCCGCCCGGTCTGCACGTTTGAGTAGTCGATGTACTCCCCGTAGCTGCCAGAGGCCATCAGATACAGCGAACCGGTCGGCCAGTAGCCGGCGTCGTAGCTCACCTTCCAGACGTCAAACTCCCCGCCCGCGTACGTGTCGGTCCCGAAGAACCCGTTGAGGTCCGCGAACGACTCCTTCCGACCGGTGTAGTTCGCCCAGAAGCTGTACCCCTTGGAACGGAGATCACCCTCCTCCGTCTCTCCGTACTCGTACGCGGAGCCGAAGTTGAGCATCGTCCACCAGCTCTCCGCGCCCGCCTGCCACGTATGGCCGAAGCCCACCTCGGCGTCCGAGTAACCGACCTCAGGGAAGAAGTCGAGGTCCGTCCGGAAGTCCCGGCCGATCTTCTCGTAGTTGGCGTAGACGTCCAGGCCACTCGTGTAGTTCCCCAGTTCGACGGTGTACGCCTGGTCAGAGAACTCGTCCTCGGGTTGTTCAAACTCGGATGCGATCGCCTGCGGGTACTTCGTGGTGGTCGTCGACGCTACGATCTCAAGCTGTGCGGAGTCGGTGAACCACAGGTCGGCGGCGGCGCCCATCGCCGCGTTGTGGTACTCGTCGCCCTCACGCCCGTTGTAAAAGAGCGTCGCCGACGACTGGCTTCCAATGTCTCGTCTGTACCGCAGCACGGTCGCCGTCGACTCCATGTCGAGCGATGCCTCCCTGGATTCCTCACTGCTCGGGAAGATGACGTTCGTCACGGCGTCGCGCGCCACGATGGCTCCGAAACCGTTTCCGCCCTCCTTCCCCGTCAGCTTGGCGCCCCATACCGGGTCGGCTATCGACCTCGAGTAGTAGAAGTCGAACATGCCGGCCCCCTCCAGGAAGAACGGTCTCTTCTCCTCGTACTGGAGCGCGTACCGGGTGTTGACGTCGAGCTGGATCGCGTCCGCCTCAACCTGGGAGAAGTCCGGGTTCATGGCCGCCGCCAATACAATGTTGGGAGTCACGCCCCATCTGGCGGTCACCCCGAGATCATACTCGTCCTCGGGGTCGAGGAAGTCGGGCGACGTGTAGCTCTCGCGGTGCTGCGACCTGATCGCCGAGAAGGTCGGGTCGATCTCGAGGTTGCGGCCCGGCGTGGCTCCCGCGAACCCGATGAGCCTCTGCATCTGGCAGTAGTAGCAGTTGTTGTCTCGGTCCCTCGCGTAGAGTCCTATGTGGTGCCGCACGTCTCTCGGGTAACTGCGCACCGCGTCGACGCCCCAGATCTGCTCACCGTCGGAACGTTGGAACCGCAGCGTGCTGAACGGTATGGCCATCTCGACCGAGTACCCCCAGTCGAAGATGCGGCCGGCGGAATCCCAGATGCCGTCCCACGAGTTGCCGTCGCCGTGGACACCGTTGGCCGTGTCACCCTGTATCCCGAGAGGGTTGCAGGCGAACTCGAAGCCTCCCTGCTGGTCGTTGTACGTGTCGATGCCTATGACCACCCACTCGTCGTCCCACATCCTGTCGCGGTCGCACATCCGCGCACGGATCTTCGAGGGGTCCGGGTCGTGCGCGCGGAACGCGACGTAGAAGTAGTCCTCGTCGTACGCAAGGAGCATCTCCGTCTGCACCGGGGCCGGCACGTTCTCGCCGGGACGGACCTCGGTGTTCACCCCCATCACCAGCGCGTCGTCCCATGCGGCCTCATCAAGGACGCCGTCGATGATGATGCGCGACGACGCGAATGGAACGCGGAAGGGTGTGTCGTAACGCCTGTCGTCCGCCCGCAGAACGCACGCACACGCCAGCAGCAAGAGCGCGGCCAGCAACGGCGCCACACGCCTCTTCGCCGAGGTCTTCATGGCCCCTCACAGGTTTGGTCCGAATGTCCAATGGGACAGGCGGTGGCGGAGCTTGCCTGATGCTCAGGAGTTTCGACACCGGCGGGTGATGGGTGGTTGAGCGTCAGTTGGGTTCACTCGGGAGGGCGCGCGTGATCTAGCGGAGCGAGACCTCACTCCGGCAGCAGGTAGCTCATCCCCCACGTGCCGGGCCCGGCGTGCGCTCCGACCACGCACCCGAGTTCGAACGTCATCACGTCGTCGCAGCCCAGCCGGGGGGCAAGAGACGACTCGGCCCAGTCCACGATGCCCGGGCGGCCGGCGTGAACGACCGCCAGCGTGTCGATCTTGCGCCCGTCGAGGTCGGCCTCGGCCATCTCCGAGAGGCGCGACATAACGCCTCGGTCCCCCACCGCCCTTCCCACTGGCGAGATCCGGCCGTCCGTGATGGTGAGCAGAGGCTTCATGTGCGTGATCTTTCCCACGAGCGCCTTGGCCCGCCCTATGCGTCCGCCCCGGACGAGGTAGTCCAGCGAGCCGACCGTGAAGTAGACGCGCGCGCGGCGCTTCAGGTCCTCGGCCATGTCGCCGAGTTCGGAGATCCCCGCACCGTGTTCCGCGGCCCTCGCGAGTTCGAGCACCACGAGCCCGAGCGGCGCCGACGTCAGCATCGAGTCGACTACCCGGACCGTTCCCCCGGTCGTCCGTGAGGCGGCGTTCAGCGCAGACGCGACCGTCCCGCTCATCCCGGAGGATATGTGGACAGAGAGAACGTCGTGCCCTCCTCGGGTCAGTTCCTCGTAGATCCCGAGGAACACCTCCGGACTCGGCTGCGTCGTGGTCGGCACGCCGGTATGACGGTCAAGACGGGAGTAGAACTCGTCCCTCGTGATGTCGACACCGTCGCGGTACGCTTCGAGCCCGAGACAGACGGCGAGGGGAACTACCGACACGTTCATGCGCTCGGCCGTTTCGTGCGGAAGGTCGGCGGTGGAGTCGGTGACGACGCGCACGCCGCCGAGCCGCGGCGCCGCGTGCGCCCGTATGAACTCCCTGTGCTGCCGCCGCATGTCGTCGACCTTCGTGCCGGTCAGATCGCCGAGCCGGCCGGCCTCGGACATGACGCCGTCGGGATCGTTGGTGTGGATGTGGACGCGCGCCAGGCCGTTTCCGCCGATCACGGTGAGAGAGCCACCGAGCCCCACGAGCCGCACCTTGATGTCGGCGGGGTCCACGGACGGGCCTTCGACGATGAACTCGGTGCAGTAGCGATACTTGAGATCGCGCTCCTTCATCGGGGCCATCGGAGCCGCGGACGGATGCGGCACGTGGCTGAGAACATCGCCGATCTCGTCGCCGTCGACGAGTCTCGCCACCCCCTCCAGGAAGTCGACGAACCCCTCTCCTCCCGCATCAACGACTCCAGCGTCCTTGAGGACCGGAAGGAGTTCGGGCGTTCCGGCCAGCGACTCCGCGGCGGCCGCCCTCATGTGGCGAAGCAGCGCCCGGAGATCGGTCTCCCCGTCGGCGACGCGCAGCCTCGCCGCCTCAGAGGTGGCCCGGAGCACCGTGAGCACCGTGCCCTCGACCGGATTCGTCATCGCCGCGTAGGCGCCCTCAACCGCCGCAGAGAACGCGCGGGACAGCCCAGGCGCGTACAGCCTGTCGACGCCCTGGATCTCCCTCGCGAAGCCGCGCAGGAACTGGGCCAGGATGATCCCCGCGTTTCCGCGCGCGCCCAAGAGGACCGAACGTGACAGTGCGGAGGCGACCTCTCCCAGCGGGCGCTCGCGGACCTCGTTCACCGCGTGAGCGGCCGCCTTGAGCGTCATCGTGAGGTTCGTCCCCGTGTCCCCGTCGGGGACCGGGAACACGTTGATGTCGTTGAGGTGGACGCGCTGGGCGGCCACCCACTGACTGCCCGCGATGATCGCTCGTGCGAAGCGCGGCCCGTCGAGGAAGTCGATCGCCACCCTACTGGACCTCGAAGAACACTTCCTTGGGGTTGCTGCATACTGGACAGACGTCCGGTGGCTCGCCGTAGACCGTGTTCCCACAGACCGAGCACACGTAGACGCGCCGCTCCGGGAGATCCTTGCCCGCCTCGACGGCCTTCAGAGCCTCGGTGTAGAGCCCGTGGTGTATCTCCTCGACCGCGAGGGCATGCTTGAACGCGAACTCGGCCGGCTTGTTGCCCTCCGACTTCGCCTCCGCGAGAAACTCGGGGTACATCTTCCGGAACTCGTACCCCTCCCCCGCGATCGCGTCCTCGAGGTTCTCGGTCGTGCCCTTGACGCCGCCCAGCACTCTCAGGTGGGCGTGCGCGTGCACCGTCTCGGCCTCGGCCGCGGCGCGGAACAGCCTTGCCACCTGTGGGAATCCGTCCTTGTCTGCTTTCTTGGCGTACGCCAGGTACTTGCGGTTGGCCTGGCTCTCGCCGGCGAATGCCTCTTTCAGGTTCTCGGTCGTCGCCACCGTTCCCTCCAGTCTTGATCAGTCCCTGAGTTCCAGTCCACGTTCGTTGCAGAACTGCCCAAGCTCCTGGTCAACTGCCCTTATGTGCTTCAGGAACCAGTTGATGAGGAGCGTGTTGATCGAGTCCGCGAGGCCGGTCGTCGCGCCCTCCTCCTCGAAGTCGTCGCTAAGCCTCGCCAGGGTTGCCTTGAACTCCTCGTGGGCCGCCTTGTGGTCCTTGTAGCCCGGGTAGTCGTTCGCCACCATGTGACGCTCCTCGGTGCCGAAGTGGAAGTCCACGTAGTCGGACAGGAAGTCCAGCGTCCCTACGATCCGCCCCGAACCCTGCCTTGAGCACACCGCCTCGGACAGCTCACTGAGCCGCGAGAGCAGCATCTTGTGCTGGTCATCTATCAGCTTGACACCCACCGACAGGCTGTCGTCCCAGAGGTTCTTCGCCATCACCACTCTCCCATCTCTCGGGCTCGTCAACGTATCAGGCACTCGTTACCGCCCACCGCCGACAACCCAATGGACCCGACTCACTGCCCCCAGGACGACACGCGGTCGTCGGCCGGGTTGCTGGTCAGGCTCGTCTGGTCGCTTCCATCGGACCTCATTATGTAGATGTCCGGACTGCCGCCCCGGTCGCTGCGAAACGCGACGAAGTCGCCGTCACGGCCGGACTCGAAGATGATCTTGGTGTCGTCGTTCGACCAGTCAGGGTCCTGGTCGGTTCCGGCGTCGTTGGTCACGCGCGTAACGTCGGTTCCGTCGGAGTTCATTCTCCATATCTCATCGTCAGAACCATCCCAGCTGCAGTAGACGATCGTCGTGCCGTCGAGCGAGATGTCCGGCGCCTGGTCGTGCGCCGTGTCGATTGCGATCTGCGTGAGGTTCCCGCTGGACGAGCACCCTGCCGGGATGAACAGCACCGCAAACGCCGCAACCGGGATCAGTCTGTACATCGCTCTCCTACCTTGCGTTTGGGGCATTGGACGTTCAGTTTACAGCATGTGAGGTCGATGGCCAACGCGCCCCCTCGTTGACGGTCTGTCCCCGGCGCGGGGTGCAGGGTGACAAAGCTCGTATTGCACAGCATCTCGATGCAGTCAAGAGGCCGTCTCTGTGCTATAATGTTGTATGAGTGCACGTTACGCTACCCCTTCTGCCGCGGTGGTGCGCGCCAGCCGGCAGACAGACCGGGCCCAGGAGGCTGCTGCCGGCGGGGCCCGGACCGAGGAGAGACCAATTGCGACATCTGCCCCTTGCGGCCGTGCTGACCACGCTCGTCGCGGCCGTGCTGACCGTCCCCCTCTCCTCGAACGTGGCCGTCGCACAGGACGACGGTCGCGCCATAGGAGACACGCTGACCGTCATCGCCCGGCCCCTCCTGTCGATCCCCGAGATCGTGTTGCCCGGAGGCGCCTTCACGATCGAGGCGCGCGCGTCCTCGTCGACCTCCGGCTGGAACGCGTCTCTGCTCGGAGGTGGGGGCCCGTATCCCCTCTCCATGGACGGCGCGTCCTACGACTCGTCATATGAGAGATGGTTCATCAGCGTCACGGTGCCTGCCGGTGTGCCGCAGGAGCTGTACGACCTCGAACTCGAGGCCTCGGGCGGGGTCTCGGATGTCGAATCGAACGCGGTGATGGTGCGGCAGTCCATTGACGACAGCTTCTACTTCGTCCACATCACGGACACGCACCTGCCGACGCACCTGTTCTACTACGAGAACGGAGCCGACTCGGACACCTCGTCGATGTCGGACCTCCACGCCGTGATAGATGACATCAACGTGATGAATCCCGCATTCGTCGTCTTGACCGGTGATGTCGTGAACGAGGGTGAGCTTGAGGACTTCCTGGACAAGAGGTACTACACCCGCGCCAAGAGGATACTGAGGGGGTTCGACGTCCCGGTGTTCATCACGGGCGGAAACCACGACCTCGGCGGCTGGGACGACACTCCCCCTCCGGACGGCACCGCGAGACGCAACTGGTGGAAGTTCTTCGGGTGGAGCTACCTCTACGACCCGCCGTCCGGAGACAACATCTATACGCAGAACTACTCCTTCGACTACGGCGGCGCACATTTCGTGGGTCTCGAGGCGTACAACAACTACGATCGCTGGCGCCGGACGGTCTACGGAAACGACAGCTTCACAACGAGGCAGCTCAACTGGCTGAACGCCGACCTCGCAGCGGCGCCGGCCTCTGCGCCGGTGGTCGCCTTCTACCACATGGACTTCCAGGACCAGCTGAACCTGAGCAGTCTCGGCATCGATTGCGCGCTGTGGGGTCACATTCACTACACCGACGGCTCGACGTCGAGCGCTCCCTACAATCTCGCCACGGACAACGTCTGCGACGGGAACAGGGCCATGCGCGTAGTGCGAATAGTCGACGGCAGCTCGGTCGACCCTTCCGAGCCTATCAGCGCCGGCTCGACCGGGTCGACGCTTCGCCTTGCCTACGAATACGACAACAATGGAACGCGTGATGAGAATGCGGCATCGATCGTCAACAACCAGTCCGAGAGCTTCGAGCACGCGCTCATCAAGTTCCACATGGACGGGGCCTCCGCCCCGTACGAGGTCGACAACGGCGAGCTGTTCCAGACCGTGACGGACTCGGGCGTTGCCACGTGCTACGTTCGCGTGGCGGCCACGGCTCACTCCATCACGGTGGTCAACATCACTCCTCAGCAGGATTCGGGAGTGGACGGCCCACCGGAGGTCCTCTCGCTCGTGAGACCCGCATGGCCCAATCCGGCGGTCGAGGGGGCGAGCCTCAGCTTCTCGCTCGGCGTCCCTGGGCCGGTCTCGGTGGACCTCTATGACGTATCGGGTCGCCACGTCCGCTCGCTGGCCTCGGACGGAATGGACCGCGCCGGACAGCACGAGGTCAAGTGGGACCTCACGGACGAGCACGGCGGAAGGGTGACCGCGGGCGTCTACTTCTGGAGGGTACGCTCCGGGGAGGCCTCGCTCCTGCAAAAGGTGGTGGTGCTCTAGGGGCGTGCTCTGGGAACTTGCTCTACAGGCATACTCCAGGGGCGCGCTCTGGGGACGCGCCGTCGGGCCGGCCCGCCACCAGCGCCCTTGGGACCATCGAACGGATGTCCCGTCGGGGACATCCGTTCTCTCTTGTGGCGGAACCTCCGCCAGGCCTAGACTCTCTGTCGTGTTCTTCACGAGAGAAGGCCGCAGCGCTTCGATCGGCCCGGGCGGGCCACGGGAGGTTCTCCAGAACCATGCCAGAACGAATAGTTCTCGTCGAGAAGATGTCAGACTGGAAACCCGACGTCCCCGAGCTTCGTGTGGCGACCGCGCGGGACTACATAGCCTCCCCCGAGTTCGCCGACCACAAGGACTTCCGGATCATCAACCTCTGCCGAAGCTACCGCTACCTGAGCATCGGCTACTACTGCTCCCTCCTCGCCGAGGCCCGACGCCACAAGGTCATTCCAACCATCAGGACGATCAACGACCTGAGCAGGAAGTCGATATACAGCCTCGACCTCGCCGACCTCGACGGGCTCGTCTCCCGGAGACTCGGCAGCCTCGATACGCCGGCCGTATCGGGCCTCAGCATAGACTTCTACTTCGGCTGGCACCCGGACCAGTCGCTCGCGGAGCTGGCCAGACAGGTCTTCGACCTCTTCCCCATGCCGCTCATGCAGGCCGAGTTCAGGCACCAGGGCAAGTGGCGGCTGACGGCGGTCAAACCGCTCCATCTGAACGCCCTCGACGAGGAGCGCGAGGCGCTGTTCCTCTCGGGGCTGGACCAGTACCTGAGCAAGCGGTGGAGAGAACCGAAGACGAGGAGGCAGTACCGCTACGACATAGCGGTGCTGCACGACCCGAACGAGAAGCTCCCGCCGTCGGACTCACATGCACTCAGAGAGTTCACGAAGGCGGGCAACCGCCTCGGCGTCAACATGGAGATGATCGAGAAGAAGGACTACGGGCGCGTGCCCGAGTACGACGCGCTGTTCATCCGTGAGACCACGGGCATCAACCACCATACATACAGGTTCGCCAAACGCGCCGAGGCCGAGGGCATACCGGTCATAGACGACTCGGAGTCCATCCTGCGATGCACCAACAAGGTGTACCTCGCCGAGTTGCTGCGCACGCACAACATCCCCACGCCGAAGTCGGCGATCGTCAGGCGTGATACGGTCGGAGAGCTGGAGGGTCTGATCCCGTTCCCCGTCGTCATCAAGATCCCCGACAGCTCGTTCTCGCGTGGCGTCCTCAAGGTCGAGAGGCGGGAGGAGCTGGACCGAGTGGCGCAGGACCTCTTCAAGTCGTCCGATCTCTTGCTCGCCCAGGAGTTCGTCTACACCGAATTTGACTGGCGGATCGGGATCCTGAACAGAAAACCCCTGTTCGCCTGCAAGTACTTCATGTCCGCCAAGCATTGGCAGATCATCAAGCACGGCAGCAAGGGCGGATATCAGGAAGGCGACTGGAAGACCGTCGCGATAGAGGAGGTGCCGACCGAGGTCATGGAATCGGCCCTGGCCGCGGCCAACCTGATAGGAGACGGTCTGTATGGGGTCGACGTGAAGCACCACAACGGCCGGGTCATGGTGATGGAGGTCAACGAGAACCCGAACATCGAGGCAACGGTCGAGGACGGCGTTCTCGGGGACAAGCTCTACGAGATCATCGTTGAGGACTTCATCAGACGCATCGAGGCGAGGCGGGGACGCCAGAGCTGAACGGCCCCATCACCTCGAGGCCCGTCGCCGGCGGCAAACCCGCGTGCGCTCCTCTTCCGGGATGCCTGTTGACACGCGCTACCGTCTCGTGCCATGTTCGTAGTGTTTCTGGTTCCGGCCACGCTGTCGGGACGCCTGTTTCGACGTGGCCTTCCCTCTGGTCCTGTTGGAATATCCGACCGGCTCTGGGCCCCGCTGAGGAGGCCAAGTGAGAGCGCTGCTCATATACCCCGAGATCCCCGAGACATTCTGGAGCTTCAAGCACGCACTGCGGATGATTCGCAAGCGGGCGGGATCCCCGCCTCTGGGCCTGCTCACGGTCGCCGGTATGCTTCCGAGCGACTGGGAGCTGCGCCTTCTGGACCTCAACATCTCCGAGCTGCGCGAAGACGACCTCGAGTGGGCCGACTGCGCCCTCGTGAGCGCCATGGTGATCCAGCGCGACTCGGCGAGGAGAGCCATCGGCCGCTGCAAGAGCCACGGGCTCACGGTGATCGCTGGAGGTCCGGTCTTCTCGTCGGAGCACGAGAGTTTCGGCGAGGTGGACCACTTCGTTCTAGGCGAGGCGGAGCATGCCCTCCCTAGCCTGCTGGCAGACATGGAGCGAGGATGCGCCCGGCGCGTGTACCAGTCGAAGGAGCGGCCGGGCCTGAGCGAGACGCCCGTGCCGCGGTGGGACCTCGTGGATGATCGCAGCTACTCGTCCAGGAACATCCAATACTCGAGGGGATGCCCGAACGACTGCGACTTCTGCAGCGTGACGCAGCTGTTCGGCCACAAGTTCAGGACCAAGTCCACGGAACAGATCATAGCCGAGCTGGACAGCCTCTACGACATCGGGTGGCGTGGCACCGTGGGGTTCGTGGACGACAACCTGATCGGCAACAAGAGGAAGATCAAGACCGAGCTGCTTCCGGCGCTGATCGATTGGCGCAAGGGTAAGTGGGGCATGACGTTCAGCACCCAGGTCACGATCGACCTGGCCGACGACGACGAGCTGATGGACCTCATGGTCAGAGCCGGTTTCGATACTGTGTTCATCGGCATAGAGAGCGTCAATGAGGAGAGTCTCAGCGAGTGCAACAAGCACCAGAACTCGAACCGCGACCTTCTCGAGGACGTAAGGCGCATCCAACGTGCGGGTCTCGTCGTCGTATGCGCCGATGGGTGCCGGCGTGGTGACCG
>CAYNQF010000025.1:0-27893 GCA_964399265.1 uncultured bacterium
GCCACGACCTCTCCCACGTAGCTCCTGTGCATGATCGCCCGGATGTCCCGGATGGACGACGCGCGGGCGAGCGCCCACATGAGCTTCGCGACGATGCACTCGGTGCCCATGTCGTAACCCTGAATGGCGCCCAGGTCCAGAAGCCTCCGGCCCAGGTCGTAGCGCTGCATGGCCGTGGCGCCCTGCAGGCACTGCGTCGTCACGACCACCGGGATGTTCCGCTCGACGGCGAGCGCGACCGCCTCATGGTGCTCGTACGCGACGTTGCCGGTCCCGAACCCGCGGAGCACGAGTCCGCCGATGCCGCCCTGCACGAGGTCCATGAGGACGTGCAGAGGCATGCCGGGCGCCAGGGTCACGATGGCGACCTCTTCGCGGAAGCCGGGGGCGAGTTCGAGGCGACCGTCACGCCGCGCCGGATGCCGCCCGCCCAGCCGGATGTCCAGCCGAATCTCCCCCACGAGCTTGCCGTTGACCGACTCGAAAGCGTCGAGACGCGACTCGGAGACCTTCGTCGCCCGCGTGCCCAGGATGACCTTCCTGTCGAAGACGACCAGCACGCCGCAGACGTCCATCGTCGCCACCCGCAGCGCGTTAACGAAGTTGCGCCTTGCGTCGGTCTCGATGCGGCTGCCGGGAATCTGGGAGCCGGTCAGGACGACCGGCTTCCCGAGGTTCCCTAGCACGAAGGAGAGCGCGCTGGCGGTGTAGGCCATCGTGTCGGTGCCGTGTGTAATGACGAATCCGTCGTAGTCGTCGTACCGCTCGCCGATGACGGATGCGACGCGGTCCCAGTGACCGGGCTTGATGTTGGAGCTGTCTATGTTGTCGATGTGCGCGACGTCGACGTCCGCCAGCTCGTCCAGGCGCGTCTCCATCCCGAGCAGGTTCTCGATGGCTCGGTTCAGGGAAGGGGTCACGAGACTGCCGCGCTCGTCTTCCTCCATCACGAGCGTCCCACCGCAGAACAGCACCAGCACGCGTCTTCCGTTCATTCGTCGTCCTCCCTGGACCCGGCGTGAAACCGCGCGCCGTCTCGGACACCGGGAATTGACCCGGGTCCACCCCAGAGGCTACAATGCTTCGTCAGTCGGTACCATTCTGAACGGTCGCTCAACCAACTAGAAAGGAGAAGTGTCAATGCGCCGTGCTGCTGCCGCGTCCATGCTCATCATCCTGTCCGCCGTTCCCGCGCTCGCAAGCTCCGTCACCGTCAACTGGGACGGAACCGCGGACTCCACGAACATCGAGGGCGCGGTTCTCTACGCCGTCGCAGGCGGCATCGACTCGGTCCTGGTGGCGCCTGGAACCTACGTGGGTGACTACAACACCGAGATCCTCATCGAGGCCAACGGGCTCGTCATCCAGTCCATCGATGGGGCCGACGTCACGATCATCGAGGGCGGCGACGTGTATTACGCGTTCCGGTTCGCGGCGGGAGTGGACTCGACGACCGTACTCAGGGGATTCACTTTCGACCACTGCTACAGTTATGCCAACGGCGGCGCGATCCAGCTTGCCCACTCGTCTCCGACGATAGACTCGTGTGTCTTCGAGGCCTGTGGGAGCAACTTGAACGGAGGAGCGATGTACTCCGACGACTCGAGTTCCGTGATCCGCGACTGCGTGTTCGCTTCGAACTCGGCAGCGTACAGGGGCGGGGCCGTGCTCTCGTACGACGGAGGTCTCAGGTTCAACCGCTGCGTCTTCCGCTCGAACACCTGCTCCGAGACGTACGGAGGCAGCGCCGCGTACGTGAACGACTCAGCCGACGTATTCATGAACTGCATCTTCGTGGCGAACCAGTACGACGCAATCGGTCTCTACTTCTCGCCCGGCGCTCTGATCAAGAACTGCGTGTTCTTCGGCACTCAGAGCGGCGCGGCGGTCGAGAACGTGACCTACAGCGGCGACGCTGAGATCACCCACTGCATCTCGTACGCAAACTCCCCCAGCGACAGCCTTCCCTGCTACAGGCACGACAACCTCTACGTGGACCCGCTCTTCTGCGGGGTCAACGTGCACGACTACACGGTGTGCTACGACTCCCAGTGCCTGCCCGATGTGAACGCATGGAACGAACTCATCGGGGCATTCGCCGCCGGGTGCCCTGCGTGCGACACGCCGGTCGAGGATGCCTCCTGGGGAAGCATCAAGGCGCTCTACCGCATGGATGATGATCACTAAGAACTCATGGGAGGTGACTTATGAAGGCGACAGTCGACCAGGACACATGCATCGGCTGCGGGGCGTGCATTGAGGCGGCGCCCGAGGTCTACAGCTGGAACGAAAACGACAAGGCTCAGGCGTTCGAGGGGCCGCTTCCCGAAGACCTGCAGGACAAGGCCGACGAGGGCGCCGAGGTCTGCCCAGTCGACGCGATCACAATTGACGAGTGATGTGAACGAGTGAACGGGGCCGCGGCCCCAAAGGCGATGGACGTGCGAGACCCGGGTGCAGCCGGGGCTTCTCGCGTGCGGAGGCGTACTATGAGGCTGACTGCGCTTGCAGTACTGGTGTCGATGGTATTGCTGCCACTCCCCGCCTCTTCAGCAAGCTGGCTCGTCGACTGGAGCGGAGGCGGCGACTTCACCAACATCTGGGGAGCCGTGGGGGCCTCAGGCGAGGGCGACACCGTCTTCGTTGCACCGGGGAACTACGTAGGCGTACAGAACACCGGCGTGTACTTCTCCCACAACCTGGCCATCATCTCGGTGTCCGGGGCGGACGCTACCACGATAGACGGACAACTCACCAACGGGGGTTTCACGATCGCCGAGAGCCTGCAGGATTCAACGACCGTCGTCCGCGGGTTCACGTTCCACCTCTGCTTCAAGAACGGAAGCGGCGGCGCTCTCGAACTCGCGAACGGCTCACCGCTCATCGAGGACTGCGTCTTCGACGGATGCGGCACGATGTCGAACGGAGGGGCCGTGAATATGGCGTCCTGCTCGGCCACCTTCCGCAACTGCGTCTTCCGGGACTGCTGGGCCAGCATGAGGGGCGGAGCCGTCTACTGCTACAACAGCACCGGGACCTTCTCTCGCTGCCTGTTCGACGAGAACACTGCCGACGTGTCGTGGCGCGGCGGAGCTATGTACATGAGCTACACGTACGACACGGTCACGCACTGCACGTTCGTGGAGAACGAGCACGACGCGCTCAGGGTCTACTACTCTCCCGGCGTCACGGTCCACAACTGCATCTTCGCCGGCACGACCGAGGGATTGCCGGTGAACGACGATGTATCTGACGGAACCGAGTACTACTACTGCGTAACGTTCGACAACGAAGGCGGCAACGGTCTACCCGACGTACACCACGACAACCTGTCGCTCGACCCGTTGTTCTGCGATGCCGAGAACGACGACTACACGCACTGTTCCGACTCGGCATGCCTTCCGACTATGAACCCGTGGACGGAGCTGATCGGGGCGTACGACGTGGGATGTGGGCCGTGCGACACACCGGTCGAGACATCGTCGTGGGGTGCCATCAAAGCCCTGTACAGATAGCGTCCGCCACCCAACCCGCCGTCAGTATGAGGTGGTTGCCGAGCGGACGCTCGAGCAGGTCCGAGACGCGCGCGGCCTCGCGAAGTCGAACCTCCACCTGGGTCCTGCACATCGTATCGTCTGTCCCGTGGGACACGATCTCGCCCTCGGCGACCCACAGCCTGTCGAGATCCCTTCCCCCGATGCGCAGGAGCGTCACCGGACCGTAGGGGATGCTCCCCTCCACCGCCGCGCCGAGTCCGGACTCGAAGTGAGAGCGGAGCGCGTACTCAGAGACCATGCACCCGGGCACCGTGCAGTGAGCCAGCCAGAGCGAGTTCGCGGCGGCGTCGATGCGGGCGGGGTTCGCCATCCACGACACCTGCCCGAGCCTCTCCCTGACCCAGAGCATGCCCAGCGCGCTCACGACGTCTCCCTCGCAGCCGGCGACCACACCTTCGTCGGCCAGTCGGGACAAGGCCAGACAACCCGTTGATCCTGGTCCCGTGACGAGATCGAAACACCGCACCGTGACGGCATCGAGCCGAAGCTCGTCGACGAGCGAGCGGAGGGCCAGGTAGACGCCGGCCGATGCCAACAGGTCGTCGTCGCCAGGCTCGCGAACCTCGGAAGCTGCTTCGCGGAACGACCCGGCCAGCGCCTCAAGTGTCCCGGGGCTCCGTGACGCCGCGAACACGTTCATACCTATCTGCACGACGTCCACGCCCCACGCATCGCGCACGACGTCCGGGGGCGGACTGCTGGCAACCAGCCAGTCCGACGGCGCGCCGACCACGCCCATTCGCCTGCCCGAGAGCCTTCGTGCCGGTTCGAGCGCCCTGCCGCCGACAACGCCCGCCTCCTCTACCGCTTCCGAGGAGGCGTCGGACACCAGCACCCGGAGGCGCGCCGCGCCGACGAAGTCGACCGGTCCGTTAAAGAACACGATGCGTCCCGGCACGCCGTCCTGCTGCAAACGAGCAAGCACCTCGAGCGAGGCCGGCAGTGAGTTCCCACCGGGGTACGCAACGAGCAGCACCGGCGCGTGACGCGACGCTCCTCGACGGGACGCCTCGTCGTCACGACCGGACCGAGCGCCGGCGCCTTGGCGCGCGTCGACGAGTTCCATCACCTGCCGCTCGGTCCCGCCGGTCACGACGAACACGACGAGCGGACCGGAGGGCATCCCGCCTGGGGACCCGACATCCGCCGCCCGCGAGCCGCCCAAGTCCGCGCCCGCAACGGGCTCATCCCCGGCAGCAAGGAGCGACACGCCCGCCTTCTCGAAGACGGGCGCGTATTCCTCCAGCACCGCCTCACGCTCGCCGGCATCGAGGAAGTCCGACGAGACGGCGATGCAACTCGGTGTCGAAGTCACGAGGTCTCCACTTCGCCGGTCGGACCATCCAGCAAGCAAGGAAGGCCGCGGCTGCGTTGCGTAGTGCTCTCATGGGAACACCCACTCGTCCATTTCGACCCGGTGCTGTTCCGGGTCCATCATGACCTAGCGTTGTTCCGCAGCCTGCTGCATCACGGCCGCCAGCTGTCCCGCCAGCTCGGGGTCGAGCGCGCGAAGCCGTTCCAGGGCTCCCGAGGCGCACTCGACGTCTCCGGATGCCAGACACACGCTTCCGAGGGTGTACCAGAGCCGCGCCGATTCCGGCGCCGCCTCTGTTCCCTGCCGCAGCGTCGTCGTACCCTCCTCGACCCTTCCCATCATGGCCTGCGAGAGACCGAGATTGATGTACGCTTCGGGATAGCCCGGCGAGAGTTCCAGCGCGCGACGCGCCTGGTCGATCGACCTCTGGTAGCGTCGCTGCTCTCTGTAGATGGCGGCCAGGTTGTTGTGGGCCCTCGCGTCGTCAGGTTTCACCGCAAGCTCCGCCAGGAACTGCTGTTCCGCCAGCGAGAACTTGCCGGCGTTCACGTACGCGACGCCCAGGTAGTAGCGGTAGTCGGGATTGTCGGGCTCGAGAGAGACGGCCAGCCTGTGCGCCTCCACGGCTTCGCCGTACCGTCCGGTCAGTTCGCAGATACTCCCGAGGAGCGAGAGAAGTTGAGCGTTCTCCGGCGCCGCCGCCACCGCACGGCTGTACGCCGTGTAAGCGTCCTCGTACCGCTCCAGCGCGGCGTACGCGTCGCCCAGATGCGCGAGCAGCTCAGGATCGCCCAGGCCCAGTTCGACGGCGCGTTCGTATGAGCTGACGGCGAGCTCGTAGTCTCCGAGATAGAAGGCCGCCGTGCCGCGGTTCGCGAGCGCCATCACGTCGTCCGGCGCCAGCTCGAGCGCGGCGTTGAAGGCCGTCAGAGCCTCCGCATACTTCTCCTGCGCCAGAAGCGCCGCTCCGAGGTTGGACCGCGCGACCGCGTTGTCCGGCGCGAGTTCGACCGCCTTCCTCGATTCGGCCTCGGCCTCCACGTATCGTCCGACGTCCAGGAGCGAGACGCTGACGTTGTGATGAGCCCACGGGTCGCCGGGCTCGATGCTGCTGTACTTCTCGAACACCGCCAGCGCCTCCTCGTAGCGTCCCTGGTCCCTGAGCACGCCGGCAAGGTCCGAGTAGACGCCGAAGTAAAGCGGCGCCAGTCGCACGGCCCTCGTGTAGGCGGCGACGGCCTCGTCGATCCGCCCCAGACGCCTGTAGCACTCGCCGAGCGCCTCGTGTGGTATGTACGAGAGCGAGTCACGCATGGCGGCGCGCCTCGCGTAGCGGAGCGCTATGACGTCCGCGCCCGGGTCTCCTTCCGCCAGGTATGAATACGCGAGGACGACGTCCGCCGTCGGCGCCCCCGTGTCGGCCGCGGCCGTCTCGCGCAGAAGCTCCACGAGCTCCGGGTAGCCCTCTGCCGTTCCGTAGACCTGAACGAGAGCATCCATCAGCGTGCGGTCGTGGGGCACCTCGCTCACGGCCGCCTCCCACTCCGACAGCGCGTCGTCGTAGCGTGCGGCGCGCAGGTAGGCGTAGCCCATCCAGTACGACAGAGGAGGGCCGCCCTCGAAGAGCGCCGAGCGCGACTCGAGCAGGGCCGACGCCATCTCGTCGCGATTCAGTTGAACGAGGTAGCGAACCACATACCACGTGGCCAGTCGCTCCTCCGGCAGCAGCCGGATGGCTCTGTCCAGCTCCGAGGTCGCGTGCTCCTCGTCGCCCAGGAGCTGCTCGTACACCTGCGCGCAGACGAGGTGCGTCAGGAACCCGGCCGAATCTGCGCGCGAGACACCTTCCATGAGGCTCGCGGTCGCCGTCTTGCCCTGGAACCGCAGCGTCGTGACCGCGAGCATGCCGGAGATGAGCGGGTTGCCCGGCTCGGTCTCGTGCCGGAGACGGAGACGGTCGTACGCCTGCTCCGGGCGTCCCTCACTAACGTCGACCGAACTGCGGACCATCGCCAGCCAGTCGGACCTGCACTCGAGGGCCGTTGCGCGCTGTGCCCATCTCTCCGCGTCGTCGAGGTCCATCTGGGCCTGCCGCACCATCGCGATCGTGGTGAGCACGGTGCAGTCGTCGGGCGCGAGTTCGAACGCGCGTCCGAGGTGGTACTCGACCAGAGGCTCCGGCGAGGGCGCGGCCTGCTCGAGAAGAGCCAGCCACGCGTGGCCCGGACCGCACTCAGGCTCGGCGGCAACGAGGTCCTCCGCGAGACCCATCGCCTCGCCAATGCGACCGGCCTTGAAGGCCGAGTCGATGCGCTTGACGGCCGCGACCGCCGCTCCTGAGCAACCACCGGTCGGCCCGCGCGCAGCCGATGTCGCCGCGGGCGTCGTGTCGGCGGCCCTCGCGGCCGGGGCGAGCACGAGTGCAACGAGCATCGTTGTGAAGATCAGCGAGGTCAGTGCGCTTCTCACCTGTACATCCCCTTCAGGTGCCCCCAGCTCGAGGGCTTGACGGGAGTATCGCAGCCCTGCACGATCGCCCCTATGAGCACGGAGCAGCCGTTGTTCCCGGGCAGGCACGGCGAACCGTAGTCGAGCGAGTAGTCGCCGCTCGCGATGTCGCAGAGGCGCGGGTCCTGCGAGATGTTGCCGTCGCTCCCGGTCTGGTCGCCGACGACGCCGTCGTAGTTGCCGCCCACGTTGCCGTAGACGTCGCAGCAGGACAACGAGGGGACGTTCGAGACGTCGTACGCCGCGACCCCGCCGCCGGCCTCGGAGTACGCGACGAGGCAGTCCGTGACCGTGCCGGTGCCGGCCTGGCAGTAGATCCCTCCACCGACCATGGCCGCGCTGTTCTCTATGAACGAGCACGAGGAGACGGTGCCGCTCTGCAGCCAGATCCCACCGCCGTAGAGCTCGTCCGCCTCGTTCCGTGCGATCGTACAGAACGACAGTGCCGAGCCTCCGCTGCCGGCCCATCTGACTCCGCCGCCGCGCGCGGCGGTGTTGCTGGAGATGTCACAGAGATGGACCAACGAGTAGCCGCTGAACTGTCCATAGAAACCGCCCCCGGTGTCGCCGTCGTTATCGATGATGTCGCAGCCCACGTATGAACCCATGGCGTCGTACACCGCGATGCCGCCGCCCAACCACGCGGAGTTGCCCGAGAAGATGCAGTCGGTCACAATGGGTGAGCCTCCGCCGCTGACGTAGAGTCCTCCCCCCCTGCTGCCCGTCCCCGTCGCGGCGCAGTTCACGGCCGCGCAGTTCGTGATCGACGGAGACGCCCCATCGATCCAGATGCCGGCTCCGTTGGCGTCGGTCCTGCCGTTCATGACGGCCACGCCGGAGAGACTCGCAAGCCCATCCCCCGTCGACGTGAAGTGGAATCCCCGGTGCGCCGCGCGCGATCCTCCACCGCACTCAATGATGCAGTCGACCGGGTTGCCGCTTTCCGATCGCACGGTGATGCTCTTCGACGGAACCTCGACGTCCCAATTGCCGGCGCCCGAGAAGACGCCGCTGGCCAGGACGATCTCGTCGCCGTCCTCGACCCCGTCCACGGCCGCCTGTATCGTCGGATAGTCTCCCAGACCGTCGGGGCTCACGGTGAACGTATCCGCCACCGACGTGGTCGGCAGCACACACGCGGCGAGCAGCAAACAGGCACCCAGCATTCCGGCAGGCCGCACGGTTCCCTCCTCTGTCAGTTCCGGGACTCAGAAGAAGGCCGCCTCCGAACGGGCGGCCCTGAAGGCGTTCGCTCATCGTGATGGTATGTCACTACCCTCCCACCGTCACTCGGTTTCTGCCCATGCGCTTGCTCTGCTTGAGCATCCCGTCGACAACGGACATGATCTCGGCCTCGCTGTCGCCCCACCGGGCGACCGTCGCCCCGATCGAGATCGAGGTCTGGACGCTCTCCCCGCTCTCCAGAGGAAGCACCGACGCTCCAACGAGGCTCTGGTACCGGTGCGCCACCCTGGCGAGTTCCTTCCTGTCGACGCCCAGCACGACCCCCAGGAACCTCCCACCGTCCCACCGTCCGACAAGGTCGAACGGCCGGCTGTTGTATAGAAGCGTCTGCCCGATCATCCTCATGACGTCGTCGCCCACCTCGCGGCCGTGCTGTCGGTTGACCTCGCCCAGGTGGTCGATGTCCATGAGGACAACGCCGAAGGCCCTGCCGAACCGCTCCAGCTCCGCGACACGCGTCTCGAGTTCGCGCTCGAGACACGCCTTGCTGGGAAGCCCTGTTAGCTCGTCCAGCATCGACAGGCGCTCCAGCTCGCGCAGCCTCTCAGCCTTCGCCATGGCCGACGAGTTGTCGGAGAAGACCTCCACCGCTCCCTCCACGGCGCCGTCCTCCCCCACGATCGGCGAGACGCGGATCAGAACTGGCACCCGGTGTCCCTTCTTGTGATGCAGGAAGACGACGGCCTCTCGACGGCGGCCATCCCGGAGCGTCTTGGCCAGAGGGCACTCCCCCTCGCAGAGGTTGTGTCCCTCGGCGTCCACGTGCTCCAGGATGTCGTCCTGGCAATGGCGGCCGACGACGTCCTTCGCCTTGTAGCCGGAGAGCTTCTCGGCGGCTCTGTTCCAGTGGACTATCTGCCGTTCGGTGTCGACGACGTAGGCGCCGTCATAGAGGCTGTCAAAGACGTTCTCGAAGAGTCTGCTGCCCTTCATGTCGCGTCACCTCCCTCCTCTGGACCGTCCAGCCGACATTGTACATCCGGCGAAAAGCGGCATCAATGAGGTAGTGAGCTAAAGTTGAACTGACGCAACGTGGCAAGAGGCAGCCGGCACGTCGACAGCCGGCGGCCTCTGAGGTAGCGTGCGGTGGAGACAACCACCGAGGGGAGGCCGGGGCCGCCGGGTCGCGTGCGAGGAACGGTCGCGAGGGCACTCTCGCGCGAGTGCCCTCGCGAGTCACCGGAACCAGGGTCGCTGCTGGGCGCCGATCATGGTACGATACGGGCGTGGGCGAACGCGTAAGTCGTCAGGTCTTTCCCGATCGTCGGCGGAGGAATGTATCCATGCTGAGACAGGTCTCGGTCCTCGTCGTGTTGGCCGTCGCCGCTCCTGCTCTGTCGACAGTGCACGTGGTCGACCAGGGAGGCGGCGGTGACTTCACGACCATAGGGGCGGCGGTGGCGGCCGCCTCAACGGAAGACACCGTGCTCATCGCCGCCGGCGTCTATCAGGGCGCGGGCAACACGAACGTAGATCTGGGCGGCAAGAACCTTGTGATCACGTCCGTGGGCGGTGCCGACAATACCATCATCGACTGTCAGCGCATCGCTCCGAACACTCGAGCCTTCTACGTTCACTCCGGGGAGGACACGACCTGCGTGATAGCGGACCTGACGATCCTGCGCGGATACGCCATCTCGGGAGCCGCGATATGGTGCGACGGGGCATCGCCCAAGATCGTTTCGTGCAGGTTCGACAGCTGCGGCCTCGCCTACGGCACAGTGAGGCTCGACAACTCGAGCGCGCGCATCGTCGACTGCGCTTTCAGGCAATGCTCGGTGTTCGTGTCGGGCGCTGCCTTCTTCGTCACCAACTCATCCCCCGTCGTCCGTAGCACTACGATCGACTCGTGTTCGTCCGGCTTCATCGGAGGCGGATACCTCCACTACGACGGAGGCTCGTCCACGCTCTACGACGTGACCATCACCGGCTGCGAGGCCGGAGGGGAGGGAGCCGGCGCCTTCTTCCAGGACGCGCCGCCCACTCTCACCCGAGTGCACTTTGTCGAGAACGTGGCGGACTCGACCCGCGGCGGCGGGATGTACGCAAACTGCGACGCGACGCTCAACGACTGCACGTTCTACGGCAACTACTCCGGGCAGGAGGGCGGCGGCGTCTACTGCTGGGGCGCGTATCTCGACGCCAACGGCTGCTCGTTCACGGGCAACGACGCTTCGGCCGGAGGTGGGCTGTACGGCGAGGACGCGATTCTGGACGTCGATGGCGGGGAGTTTCTGAACAACCTGGCGGGCATGGGCGGCGGGCTCTGCGCGCAGGGTGGGTTTCTCACGGTCGAGGACGCAACCTTCGAGCAGAATACCGCTGCGATCTACGGAGGGGCGGTCGCCTGCCTGGACGTGGACGCGACGATCGAATACTGCACCGCCGCGGACAACCACGCCTGGTCCGGAGCCGGCATCTACTGCGACGGGCCGTCCGACCCGGAGATCGATCACTGCACGCTCTCCGGAAACACCGCGGAACCGGGCGGGAACTGCGCGCTCCTCTGCGAGATGTGCGACCCGACGATCACAAACACCATCGTAGCATTCACGATCGACGGAACGGGCATGGGCTGCGAATTCGGAGCGTCGCCGACGACGACTCACTCGTGCTTCTACGGCAACGACGACGGCGACGGGCTCTGCGGGAGCTACAGCAACAACCTGTTCGACGATCCGCTGTTCTGCGACGGCCCCGCGGCCGACCTCGGCCTGCACGACGATTCCCCCTGCCTGCCCGCGGGCAACCCCTGGAGCGAGCAGGTCGGAGCGTTGCCGGTCGGCGGTTGCGGACCCGCCGCCGGCATCGAGGAGATGTCCACGCGCGTGGCTCTCCTGCCGATGAGTCCCAACCCCGCTTCAATTGGCAGCACCGTGCGATGGACCGCCCCCGCGGGGTCACGCACGTCGGTGGGCATCTACGACGTCTCCGGACGTCTCGTGAACGAGGCGACGGCCGTCACGGGCCCGGATGGAGTGGGCTCCTGTGAGTGGGACTGCACCGACGGCGCGGGGCACAGAGTCTCGTCGGGCGTGTACATGATCAGGGTCGAAACGGGCGGAAGCAGGGCCGTGGGAAGGCTGACGATAGCGAGGTAGCTCCACTGGGAGGTGAGCGATGCCGAGCGCGCGCCGCGCGTTGGCTGTACCGGGCGCCACAGTGTTTCTCCTGGTGGGGGCGTGTGCTCTGTCGGCGCCGACGCCGTCCCAGGCTGCCGTCGTGAGAGTGCCGTCGGACCGCTCGACGATCCAGGCGGGCATCGACGCCTGCTCGGAGGGCGACACGGTCCTGGTCGCGTCCGACACGTACAGAGGCGTCGGGAACCGCAACATCGACTTCGGCGGCATCAACGTTAGGCTGCTGTCCGAGAACGGCTCCGAGTCGACTGTCGTGGACTGCGAGGACGCGGCGCGCGCGTTCTTCTTCCACACGGGCGAGGACACGACCTGCCGCGTCCAGGGCTTCACGATAAGAGACGGGCGCGGAGACTACGGGGGCGCCGTCAGATGCCAGGGCGCGTCGCCCTGGTTCTACGACTGCGTGTTCTCGTCGAACACGGCGACATCGGGTGGCGGCGCCATCCACGCGAACAGCACGTCGGCCCCTCGGATCGAGGGCTGCACGTTGAGCGCGAACAGCGCGTCGTCGGGCGGGGCCGCATACTCCGACGGGTCGGCCGGATCGTTCATCGACTGCCGCTTCACAGACAACCAGGCGTCGATGTTCGGCGGCGCTGTCTACCTCACCTGGATCGCCGAGACCTCCTTCGCCTCATGTGAGTTCGCTCGTAACGAGGCCGCGAACTACGGCGGAGCTGTCTACAGCGTCAATGCGGAGTCGGCCTTCGACCGCTGCGCGTTCGTCGCTAACGAGGCCGGCGAGGGCGGAGGCGTGTACCTTCAGACCGACTTCAATGTGAACGAGTTCACAAACTGCACGTTCGCCGACAACTCGGGCGGCGGCGTCTGCATCAAGGACGCCTATCCGGTCATCACGAGGTCCGTCCTGGCGTTCGACAGGACGAGCGCCGGCGTCGTCTGCAAGGGGTTCGGAGAGCCGTCGATCGAGCACTGCTTCGTCTACGGGAATGCGGGCGGAGACACCCTCTGTGGAGTCCACGCGGACAACTCTTTCGAGGACCCGCGGCTGTGTGGCGTCTTCGACGGAGATGTGGGACTGTGCAGCGACTCGCCATGTACGGCCGCGAGCAGCCCCTGGGGCGTTCTCGTGGGATCGATGTTGACGGGATGCCCGTCGTGCGGGTCGGGGGCCGAGCCGACTTCCTGGGGACTTCTGAAGGCGATGTTCCGCAGACCGGACGGCTACTGACCCGTCCGGGCCTCCTTGGTCTCTCTGAGCTTCCGCTCCGCCCTCATGATGAGCGTGTCCGGCCTCTCGCCGCGTATCGCGGACGTCGACGCTGTGGTCACGCTCACGCTGACAGGCGACCCGCCCCACGGGAGTTCGGACTTCTCGAGAAGAGACCTGAACCTGTCGGCCGACAGCTCGAGCCCGGTCTCATCGACGTGGCCGACGAGCGCCACGAACGTGTCGTCCCCCCACCTGCCCACGAGATCGAACGGCCGCGTGTTGAGTATGAGAGTCCTGGCCAGCATCTTGAGGGTGTCGTCCCCGGCTTCCCTGCCGTACCTGTCGTTGAGCTTGCCGAAGTGGTCCACGTCCATCATGATCAGACCGAAGAACTGGCCGTACCTCTCCAGCTCGGCCAGGCGGCTCACGACACCTTCCTCGATGTGCTTTCGGTTTGCGAGGCGCGTCAGCGCGTCGAGCCGGGCGAGCGACTCCAGCTCGCCCATGTGCTTGCGCACCTCGTCCCCCACCGATGCGTCGCTGAAGATCTCCGCGGCCCCGACGATCCGACCGTCTTCGTCGCGGAAGGGGAACATCCTGGTCTGGACCGGCACCATGTGCCCCTCGCGGTGACGAATGAACGCCTCGGCGCGCCGCACCTCGTCCGTGGGGTCAGTCTCGCGCAGGGGGCAGTGCTCGAAGCAGTAGGACTCGCCGTCCTCGCTCAGGTGGACGACCTTAGACTCCCTGCAGCTCATGCCGAGCATGTCCGAGCTTCGGTAGCCCGTCAGGCTCTCAGCGCTGCCGTTCCAGAAAATGATCCGGCGGTCAGCGTCGACGAGGACCACGGCGTCGAACAGGTTGTCGAACACCTTGTATATCTCGCGCTTGTCCATTCGTCACCTCTCGTGCGCTGCATGTTCGCTGCAGCGTGCCCGGCAGCGGAGTGACCCCGTGACCGGGACACCTCAAGAGGACGACCCGCGCCGGTCGGCCGAGGCGCTCCCGTCGGAATCACAGGTTGCACAAAGCGTACCCCGCGAACCCGGGTAGGTACACAATAGCGCAACAATGGTCAAGAAAAGGGTCGGCTCCAGCCGAATGCCCGGAGGGGGCCGGGTTCACGACGCCGGGAGGAGGCCCGGTTCGCGATGTCGGAAGGCCCGGGGAGGGCGGTGTTCAGTCGTCGGAACAGCGCATGGGATGGGGACTCTCGAACACGCGCTTCCAGAAGAAGGTCTTCTCGCCCTCACGTACGACCACCCTGCCGAGGTATACGTGAGGCCCGTTGTCGGGCAGGAGGGTGAGTTCATACTCCCCCGGCGTCGACGGTATGCGGGCCATCCAGATCTCGGACGGCAGTGTGATCCAACTGCGCGTGTCCGCCTGCTCGGTCTCGGCGACCGCGACCGGCATCACATGCTGGACGAGCACGTCCGCAAGCCAGCGCCAGAACGAGGTCCCCTCATGGTTCTTCTGGCGTTTCTCCTGCGCGTCCTCGCGATCGTGCTGGGCCTTGAGCACGGCGATCGTCTTGATGGTGGCGCGGACGGCCGAGCGGGCGACGAGGGCCGGCATCCGCCTTTGCAGAGTCCAGCGTGCAAGCGCGTCGAAGTCCTGCACGGGCTCGGCTTCGACGGTCCTGCTGGTCGCTCCCCACTCGCCCTCATCGACGCGATCGACCGCGATGACGAACGATGAGTTGCGCTGTGGCACGCTCTCGAGCTCAGGCACGGCGATCTTCACAACCGCATCGAGTTCGAGCCAGCCGCGGTCCCAGTAGCCCTCGGGAACGTGCCGCCTCACGATCGGCACTCGCATCGCCGCCTCGCGCTTGTACGGTGCCCACCCGCTCTCGATGAGCACGACGATCTCCGGGCGCGGCCTGCGGTCGCCGGGCGCCCGCCGGGGGCATTTCTCATCCGTTCGCCCCACGAGCGCCGTAACGCGGCTCTCACGACCGAGTTCCTCGCCCAGGCAGACGTAGGAGTGCAGCAGGCCCGACGGCACGCCCATTCCGGCGCCGGTGCCGGTCTCGCCCTCGTACGCCTTGACCGCCAGTTCCATGTCGATGAAGGCGTCGTCCCGCTTGCCGAGCGCCTCGTAGAGGATCCCTGACAGGTACCTGATGAACCCATCGTCCTGGTAGCGCTGGGTGCCCTCTTCGTACCTGGCGTCCAGCTCGCGGAATATCTCGTCGAGCCTCCTGCACTCGATGACCGCGCCCTCGAGGTCTCCGAGCCCCAGGAAGTTGAGCGCCATGTAGTAGTGAATGTAGGCGCGCTCGTAGTCCTCCCCCGCGTATGCCTTGGCCGCTTCGTTCAGCGTGTAGTCGGTCACCGTCTCAGAGATGCTCCAGGGCTCCAACTCTCGGGCGATGGCGTCGGCCTGCTCGAACTCGGCGTTGCTCTCCTCGTACAGGCCCTCCAGATGAAGGAGGTGTCCGCGCTGAACGTGGTAGAGGAATGCGTCGTGACCGGACGTCGCGATGTCCGTCTCGTCGAGCGACGCTATGGCGTCCGCGAAACGACCCCTGGAGGCGAAGTTCAGGGGCTCACAGATGACGCGCGCGTGCTGCGTGCAGCCCGACAGCACGGCCGCGCACAGAAGCGCGACGACCACGGCCGCCACGCGACCGCGCCGTCCGCCCGCTGCCGCGGAGTCTCCGCGCGCCAGGCCGGCAGCTCCGTGCTCTGAGAGGGGATCGCTCAACGAGGCCGGTCTCCTAGAATCTGGTCTTCGCACCCTCGACCAGGTGCTTCCTCTGCGCCTGACCGATCCAGACCTTCTCCCAGTTCCGGAGGTCGTAGAGCGTCAGGTCGACCTGATAGAAGACGATGGCCTTCTTGTCGGCCTGGTCCACGATCGACGAGATGGTCCCAACCAGCATCAAGTCGGCGCCAAGGACGCCTTCCGCCACCGCTCCGGACACCCCGCCTTCCTTCGCCATGCCCGACTGCCAGTCGACCTCTTCCATGAGGGCGGCACGGACGTCGGGGTCGGCCACGAACCTGATGGCGCCCGAGTTAATGAGGACGCGCTCCATCTCGTTCATGAAGACGTCGACGTTGATGTGCTCGCTCGTGTTGTTCTCGATGTCGCCGACCACGAGCCTGGGACGGGTGTCCTCATTCTTGGCCCTGAAAGAGTACATCCACGGCGCCGAGAGCGCCTGTGGGATGAGTTCGTCGGCCACGGCGCGCGCGTCGGAGTCGTTCCAGCGCCCGCTGATGTAGCCCTCGGTAGTGGGATCCACGTTCTCCACCTTGGTTCCGCCACAACCTGCCACCACCAACGCGGCGACCATGGCGGCCAGCAGACAGGCGAATCGAAAGACCTTCCCACTCGAGACCATCGCTACACCTCCGTTCAGAGTGACTCTCTCGGGGTGACCATGCGCCGACTTCCGCCGGCGGCGTTCGCGCTACGTGAGACTCCGACAGGGGTCGTTTCATTCACCACGGAGTTTACAGCCACCACGGAGTCTACAGCAAGTCATCGCGGACTAGTAGGAGGACCGGCGCGCGGTCCTGCGCCACTCGTCCTCCAATATGCTCATCATGACGAAGTCGTGGAATTCGCCGTTCACCAGGTAACCGTCCCGCTGGACGCCCTCCCTGACGAAGCCCAAGCCCTCCCAGAAGCGGAGCGCCGCGTCGTGGAAGCCGACGACGCCCACGGCAACGCGGTGGAGCCCGAGGTAGTTGAAGGCCAGGTCCAGAAGCAGGCGGCCCGCGTCGGTGCCGTACCCCCGTCCGCGCTGGTCCCTCTCGCCGATTATCACGCTCATGTCGGTCGTCCGCCACTCCGGGAAGATTCGCAGCAGGCCGGCCTCTCCGACGACCGCGTCGTCCTCGTTGCGCCTCACGGTGTACCACATCCTGGCCGGGTCGGAATCCGCCCCGCGGAACCACTCCTGAGCCTGCCCCTCGTCCATCGGCCCGGTCGCTCCTATCTGGATCCGCAACTCCGGATCGTCCAGCCAGCGGCGGACGAGCGCCACGTCGTCACGCGTGAAGCGGACGAGCGTGGCACGTTCGCCGACGATCAGACGTGGCCCCCGAGGCTCTTCGTGCTTGTCGGTCATGGTCAGTGTCTCCGGAGAGTGCTACAATCCGCCCGGTCGTGAGCCGGAACAAGGTGGCTGCATGCGCAAGGAGGAAGTGATGGCCGAGAAGAAGAGACGTGGCTGGGTCGGCATGTCGCTGGGCGCGTTCCTGGTTCTGCTCGGGGTGTTCGCCACCGTCCACGGCGGCCTCCAGGCCGGCGTCATTCCGATGGGCATAGGCGCAGGTCTTCTCTACCTGGGATGGGCCGGCACCCGCACGGCCACCATCATCTTCGGGCACGTCATCATCGTGCTGGGCTGCTACATGGTCACGTGGGGTCTGTACCTGCTGCCCCGCTTCGAGCCGACGATGGCGGGCATCTTCGGCGGACCGCTGTTCTGGGGTCTCATATCGATCTTTGGCGGGATCTGCGCCAACTACCACGGTTTCTGTCAGTGCGTGGTCAAGGCCGCGGACCGCAAGTGACGTTCAGGACGACGCGGTCCCGTCCGCTTCGATGACGTAGACGCCTCCGCAGAAGGAGACCTGACGGTAGCTCGAGCGGAGCCCGGCCCTCTCGAGCGCCGTCCCGGTCTCGTCCGCAGCCCAGTAGTGCTCGTCGTCGTCCCACAGGTCGTCCTCGACCGCCTGCGCGCTCTCGTTCCAGGTCCCGCTCCACCTGGTCCTCGCGTCCCGGCGGCCGGACACTGTGTCGAACGAGATGTCCCCCACGATCATCCTCCCGCCCGGCACCAGGTGCCCTCCCACGAGACGCGAGGCAAGTCGCACCTTCGATGCGAGGTCGAACTCGTGCAGGGCGTATCCCGAGACGATCCTGTCGAATCGCTGGTCGAGGTCTATCGGCCAGTCACCGAGTAGGTCGGCCTTGATGAGTTCCACCTGGGGAAGCCGCTCACGGGCCATGGCGAGCATCTTGACGGAGAAGTCGAGCCCCCAGACGACGCATCCGGCGCCCAGGAACCGCTTGGCAAGCCGGCCTGTGCCTATGCCGAGGTCGAGGACGGCCATGCCGGGCGCAGGCGCCGCGGCAGCGGCGACCGCGTTCAACACGTCCTCGTACCCCTCGAAAGGAAACCCGCGATAGCCGGTGACGGACTCGTCGTACGTGTCCGCCCAGTCGTCGAAGAGCCTGACCCTGTCTTCGTTCAAGCGGCCTCCTTGCCGGACAGGCCGCATCTTACCGGCAGCACCGCGGAATGCAACAGAAAAGAGCGCCGCCGGACTCCGGATCGGTCGCGCGCACGGCAGCTGCCGCTACGCCCTCGGGCACTCGGCCGCGACGGCGGGGTCGATGTCCTTGCCGCCGTACGCCTTCTCGTAGTGCGCGGCGAACTCGCGCGCGAGCTTGCGCGCCCTCTCTCCATACGCCGCCGGGTCGCCCCACGTGTTGACCGGGTTCAGCATCGACGGATCGTCGACGCCCGGGCAGCTCTTGGGGATCGACACGCGGAAGATGGCGTCTCGTTCGTACTCCACGTCCTCGAGCCCGCCCTCGAGCGCAGCGTTCACGATGCGTCTCGTGATCGGAAGGCTGATCCTGTGACCGACGCCGTACGGTCCTCCGGTCCAGCCGGTGTTCACGAGGTAGACGGTCGTACCGTGGCGGTCCATCCTCTCCCCCAGCATCGATGCGTAGACGTCCGGGTTGCGCGGCATGAACGGGGCGCCGAAGAACCTCGAGAACGTGCTGACCGGGTCGACGATGCCGGTCTCCGTCCCCGCAAGCTTGCTCGTGTACCCCATGAGAAACCAGAGCATCGCCTGCTCGCGCGAGAGCCTCGACACGGGCGGGATCACGCCGTTCGCGTCCGCCGTGAGGAACAGGATCGTCTTCGGATGACCCGAGGTCGACGACTCCTTGATGTTCGAGAGGTACCGGAGCGGATACGAGCCACGAGAGTTGGGAGTGAGCCTGTCATCGAACAGGTCGAACTCACCCCACGGGTACATCATCGCGTTCTCTATGATCGAACCGTGCTTCTCGACGTCGTCCTGGTGGAAGCAGGCGCTGTAGATCTCGGGCTCCTTCTCCGGATCGAGGTCGATGAGCTTCGCGTAGCAGCCGTTCTCGAAGTTGGCGATGCCGTCGTCGTTCCAGCCGTGCTCGTCGTCTCCGAGGAGCGCGCGCGACGGGTCAGCGGAGAGCGTGGTCTTGCCGGTTCCGGAGAGACCGAGCAGCAGAGCGCAGTCGCCGCGCGAGCCCTCGTTGGCGCTGCAGTGCAGAGGCAGTATCCCCTCGCCGGGCAGGATGTAGTTCATCACCGTGAAGATCATCTTCTTGATGCTGCCGCCGTAGGCGGACCCGTAGACGACACCCAGACCCCTGTCGAAGTCCATGGCGACCGCCATCGTCGACGTGTGCCGCAGTGCCGGGTCTGTCCTGAGTCGGCCTTCATACCTGGCGGGGTCGAGCTTGTGGTACGGCAGGGCCAGAAGCGTGAAGTGGCGGTCCCGGAAGCACGTGCGCGTGGCGGTCTCGTCGGACCACGGGCGAAACACGTTGTCGGTGAAGAGTGCCGAGAGCGCCCAATCGGCCACCGTGTGCACCGGCAGCGCGTATGACGGGTTTGCGCCTACCACCCTGTCGGTCACGTAGATGCGTCCCGAGCCGGCCAGCGTGGCGAGAGCGTCCTCGACGAGCATCTCGAAAGTGTCTGGCGAGAGGGGTATGTTGTTGGCGCTCGTCCAGTCGATCGTCTCCTCGCTCTCGGGATTTCGTACGATGTAGGTGTCCTTGGGACTGCGGCCGCTCGACTCGGGCGGCGTCCACGTCGCCATGGCCCCGCAGGCCGCCGGCACGCCCTCGCGATGCGCGACCGCCTCTCGAACCATTTCGGCCCGGGATATGTTCCGCTTCACGCCGGTGTGCGCCTCGAGCATGGACTCGAGCTTCTCCTGGAATCCCACATGCCCTCCTGCCGGATACGGCCGCTTGGTTGGAGCCTCGAGCTGGAACGACACGAGCCCTGATGATACAACACGCGACCACGCATCCCAACAGGCGTTGCCGGACGCCCCCGGGGAGGAGACGGGGCCACATCGGAGAGAGATAGTGGACGGTGCCGCGCCGGGCGTTGCGGCGCCCGAGCGGCCCCCGATTACCATTGACAGATCGGCGGCCGCGGGCCTATCGTGAGCGCGATCAATCTGCATAGTGTAGAGTCATCAGGACCGGAACTCACTTTCGAGGGAGGTGAAGACGTATAGCCGTATCGCGGGGAGCGCCCTCCCCGATCCCGGCACCACCGGGAGCGCGTCAGCGGCACCACCGGGAGCGCGTCAGCGGCAGCAAAGGTCGCCCGGAAGCGCCCGCCCATCTGCTCCAGTGCGGCGGACCAGACGCAGTCCCGAGATCGTAGAACCCACCAGAACCGCGCAAAGAAACCGGAGGCAGAGATGAAGTCCAACACTATCGCGGGAGCAGCGGCCCTGTCCGTCGTGGCTCTTCTCTTGATCGCCATGTTCGCGACCGCTGCGTCGTCGCAGATACCGGAGAAGATGAACTATCAGGTCATGCTGACCGACGATGCGGACCAACCGCTCGCGGGCCAGAACCTGACCGCCACGTTCCGCCTGTTCGATGTCGCAACCGGAGGTCCGATCCTCTGGTCCGAGACGCAGAACGTGACGACGAACTCCATAGGCGTCGCGTCCGTGATCCTGGGCTCGGTCAACGCCCTGAACATCAGCTTCGCCGACCCGCTCTGGCTTGAGATAGAGGTCGAAGGCGAGATCCTCCTCCCCAGAAGGGAACTCGTGTCTGTGCCGTACGCGTTCCACGCCGACACGGCGACCTACGCCCTCGTGGGCGGGCCGGCCGACACCGCGCAGTACGCATACGAGGCCGGTTACGCGGACACGGCGAGCTACGCGCTTGCCGCTCCCCCGTGCGACACGTGCGCGTATGCGGTCGCGGCAGGATCCGCCGCGCAGTCCGCAAACGCCGACAGCCTCGGTCACGTGGCGGCGGCCGGATACCCGCTCGCCAGCGCGCTCTCGGACAGCGGCACAATCAACGATTCAGGGAACCCCGTGTCCTGGACGAAGCTCAAGGACGTTCCCGCCGGTTTCGCGGACGGCGTCGACGACACCGGCGCCGGGGCCAGCTACTACCTGAGCGCGGACGACGGTGATCCCGCGCAGGCGGTCCTCGTCGACAGTCTGGGCAACGTCAGGATCTGGGCCGCGGGCGAGGAGACGGCGCTCACGCTGATCGGCGACAGCGCGTCGTATCTCGAACTCGTCGCGAGAGGCGCGACCGTCAGAGACAGCACCACCTTCGCGGTCGCGGCGGCGGCCGACACCGACGCGGTACTGGTGAACACGGGTGGAGGCATTGGCATCGGCACCGGCGGCCCCTACCTGAGCGCCAGGTTCACGCCCGACGGCGCGCTCAGACTCGGTGGCCCCGGCACGATATACGACGGAGCGCTCAGGGTCGTGGAGGGCGGTACGTCGAACGAACTCGCGACCATCTACAAGTACGATGACGTGGGCGGCGCCCTCGAACTCTACACGCCCGACGTCAAGGCCGCGCACACGCAGCTCGAACCCGACATCGACGGCGGCGGCGGGTTCCTGTACGTCGACGCCCCGGACGGCGGACTGATCGTCGACGGCAACGAGGAAGCGGATGGCAGCATGGCGGTACTCATGGAGGGCACGGGGGCGTCCGTCGAGTTCGATCTCGGCAACACCGGGAACGACTCGGTGATCCTCCCGAACGACGCCGTGAGCAGCACCGAGCAGCTCGACGAGCCGGGCGTCGCCTGCTACTACACCCCGGATGGCGTCGCCATGACGAGCATCTACGAGCCCGTGGTCTCTCAGTCGATCGTCGCTCCCGGACCGGGCTACGCCTTCGTGATGGCGACCGGGCAGGCCAACTGCACGCACGACACGACGGAGGTTGCGAGGCTCTTCTTCGGCGTCTCCCCTGACAGCATCGGCGTCGCGGACGGCCTCGACGAGGAGATCCAGCTGCCGACCGAGCTGAACGGGGGAGCGTACAAGTTTGCCTTCGCGCCTGCGGCCGTCTTCCCCATCAGCGCCGCCGGGACGTACACCTACTACCTCAACGCAAGGGCGCAGGGAGCGTGGTACATCTACGACACGGCCATAACGGTGATCTACTTCCCAACGGCGTACGGGAGCGTCCCCGGTTCGGTCCGCACTCCGGCCGCCGCGAACGACGAGGACGCGATCGTTCAGCCGTCCACGATCGAGTCGAGACGCGCCGAGGCCGAGGCGATGGACCGGGCACGCGTGGAGAAGGAGCTCGCGGACATGGAAGCCCGCATAGCCGAACTCCGGGCGAGGATGGAGAGCGCCAACGACCGCTAGCCTCAGGTGAGACCGACGCGGCGGGAACGGACGCCATCGCGGACCTGCCGCACGCGTCGGGACACTGGGATCTGAAGCACGGAGGTGACCTACATGAGTCTGAACAGAGGCGCCAACAGATGGCTCCTGCCGGCCCTGACCGTGGTCGCGGTCGTTGCCGTCGCGCTCCCCGCGGCTGCATACAAGCGCGGTGACGAGGTCGTGAGCGGAGGCGGCGCCTCCGCCGCGTCGGCCTCGTACAAGGCGCATGACACGGTGGCACAGGGGCCGATAGGCCCGCTCGCCGAGGGCGCCGGAGGCACGAGAGGATACGACGGATTCTGGCTCGGGCTCCCGAACATCAACGTCCCCGTCGAGGGCTCGTTCTACGGGAGCCTCACCGAGAGCGGGACCGCGATGTTGCGCTGGACCGTGGGCTCGCTCAGCGGCATCCTCGAGCTGAACGTCTACCGCGCCACATCTGAGGACGGTCCGTTCGTCCGCATCAACCGGGAGCCTGTGGAGCTCGCGTCCACGGGCACGTATGAGGACGCGACGGTGTGGCCGCAGACGACTTTCTGGTACGAGCTGCGGACCCTCATGTCCGATGGCGTGACCGAGGACGTGGTTGCCGGGTCGCCCGCGGAGGTCACGACGGACGGCAGGCTGGTCCTTCACCTATACCCCGCCAGCCCCAACCCGTTCGGCGACGTAACGCGCGTGCGGTTCGACGTCCCCGACCATGTGAGTTCTGTGAATCTCACGATCTACAACGTGAGGGGCCAGGTCGTCAGGAGGCTCGTCGACGAGCCTCTCGAGAGAGGCCGGTACGAGCGCGTCTGGGACGGCCGCGACGACATGGGCGCCCCGGTCGCAGCGGGCGTCTACTTCACGCGCATCATCGTGGACGACAAGTCTGAGAAGCAGAAGCTGATGCTTCTCCGATGAGCGCCCCGGGCGTTCATGCTCCGAGTGACCGCTCTCAGAACGAGCGCCGGTTCCTGCGGCGCTCGTTCTGGCTGGGGCGACCCCGGGACGGGAAGAAGATCAACAAGGCAAGCGTCATCAGGCAGAGGGCTCGGTATCCGGGAGGTTCATCGTGAGAATTCTGTGTGCGAGTTTGGTGCTGCTGGTAGCGGCGGTGGCTCTCACCGTGCCCGCAGAGGCTGAGGTCCCGACCAGCATGAACTACCAGGTCATGCTGACCGACAACTCGGACCAGCCGCTGGCAAACCAGTCGCTTGAGGTCGTCTTCAGGATATACGACGACGCAACGGGCGGGTCGCTGAAGTGGTCGGAGACGCACAACGTCACGACGAACTCGATAGGCGTGGTGTCGGTCGTTCTTGGCGAGACCACTCCCCTGAACCCGGTCAGCTTCGACATGCCCCTCTGGCTCCAGATCGAAGTGGAGGGAGAGGTCCTCACTCCCCGGCGCGCGCTGGTCTCGGGACCGTACGCGCTGCACACGTACGACTCTGACCGTCTGGGAGGTGTGCAGGCGTCCGACTACGCGCTCGACTCTGAGATCTCGGGACTCGGGGACGGCTACTCGCTGGACGCCTCCGACGGAAACCCCGTAGACCAGGTGTACGTCAACGCAGCGGGCAATGTGGGTATAGGCACGGTGAACCCCAATGAGGACCTCCACATCCACGACGGCACGGGACTCGTCTATGCGCGCTTCACGAACGCCACGACGGGAACGGGCGCCGGCGACGGGTTCAAGATCGGCATCAACGGCGCCGGGAACGCGTACGTCTACCAGTACGAGACGGCGGACATCAACTTCTCGACCAGCGGTGTCTACCGAGGCAAGTTCGCGTCGGACGGCGCCTTTGAGTTGGGGAACGACCTTACCGACGGGTTTTTCAGGATCTACGGCGGCGGCAGCGCCGACCCGATCGTCGCAATGAACACTTACGGCACGGGCGGCGGATCGGCCGAGTTCTACGACACGTCGCACACGAGGACGGCCTACATCGAGCCCGACATCGACGAAGGCGGCGCGGGCTTCCTGGCCGTGAGGGACGGCAACGACGACGAGTGCTTCATTGTGGACGGCAACTACTTCGGGGTCGGCGACGGCCGCGTGACCATCACCGGTTCGGGCTCCGCCACGAGCTTCTACACGTCCAACTCCGGTGATGCCTCTGTTGACCTGCCCGTGGGAGCGGTCGGCAGCTCCGAGATGTCGAACGAGCCCGGCGTAGCAAGCGCATTCAGCACCTCCTCTCTCGCTCTCACGGGTGGCTACGACGTGCTCCTCTCGCGAACGATCAACGTGCCGAGCAGCGGGTACATACTCGCGATCGCCACGGCGGAGTCGTACTGCAACGGAGGCGCAACGAACGGCGCGAACTTCGGAGTATCGACGCATCCTGACCTCTTCCCTTCGGGCGGAGCCATCTACGTGAGGACCCCTGACACTGCCGGCGCCGGGGCCTGGTATGAGGCAGTGACCGTTAGCGGCATCTTCACGGTCGCCGCAGGCTCGAACACGATCTACCTCCTCGGCTACGAGGTCGCGGGAGCCTGGAGCGTCGGCTCGCGGAGACTCAGCCTGGCGTTCTTCCCCACATCCTACGGGACCGTCTCTCCCACGCTGTCGGAAGACCCGTTCAACCCGGAGACTCAGACCCGGGAAGCCGGGAGCCCCATGACCGCCGCCGACATCGCCGTCGAGCAGAGTGAATCGCTCGCGGCGAACCAGGCGCGCGTCGACGCGGAGCTCTCCGCGATGCGGGAGGAGATCGCCAAGCTCAAGGCAGAACTCAGCAGGGCCAACGGCGCGCGTGACTAGGCATCACACGACCCGGTGGCAAGGAATTCCGGACACTGCAGAACATCCTTGACACGGCGACCGAGTTGACGCACGATTCGCCGTGAAGAGTGCTCAACCGCCTAAGGCGCGTGAAGGAGGTGAGACGATGAGGCGTTTCATTACGTGGGCAGCGCTCGTGGCGCTGATCCTCGGGCTCGTTCTCTCGGTCGGCTGCCAGCAGGCAAAGCAGCAGGATGATCAGTCGACGCAGGGCACGGGCGGCACTACCGATGACTCAGGCACGATGATGGAAGGCGCCGGCGACAGTACGGACCAGATGCAGCCCGGTGAGACCATGCACGAGGAAGCCGGCGACATGATGCAGCAGGAGACCGGCGAGGCGACCGGGACCAACTAGGCAAGGCGCATTCCCGTCCGGCTCGTCGTGGAGCTTCTTCGAAAGGGCCCCCGCGGCGCCGGCCGCTGGGGTGAAGTACCCGACTCGCCCCCTCCTCCGCGGCGCAGACGGACGGGCAGTAATCGTGCAACGGCAAGGCCGCCCCGAACGGGGTGGCCTTGTTGCTTCAAGGGACGTTGCAACAGCTGCCCGGCGTTGTTCCAAGAGCGAATCGTACAGCCGGGAGCGAAGCGTCAAACCGCGAGCGAGTCGTCCAGCCTGGAGTGAGTGGATGAAGACCAACGGGGCGCTAGCAACTGCCATCACGACGGCTCTGGCCGTAGCCGCAGCATCTCTGCTCATGCTCTCCTGCAGTTCGGTCACCGGACCCGGCGGCCCGACTCGCACGTACGCCATGGGGTTCACACCCTACCCGTACGCGCTGACCGAGGAGGCTTACATTGACACGTGGACGGTCATCGCCACGGACGGTGACATGGTCGCCCTTCATTACGATGGAGGAGTGCCGTGGGAGGAGGCGCTGGACGGGACGCCGTACGCGGCGGACTTCCAGGACGGCATCGATTACTCAGCCTCGGCCGTGCCCCCGGGGCACGTCAGATACGTGGCCGTGACCCCCATCTCAGGCACTCGGGACGGGCTGGCGCTCCACAGGGGCGACGAGCCCAATGAACCCCTGGAGCCACCCTGGGACTCGTATCCGTTCGACGACCCGGACGTGATAGACGCCTACAGGAACCACTGTGACCGCATGATCGAGGCTCTCGACCCGGACTACTTCGCGTATGGCATAGAGGTCAACTCGTTGGCCTGGCTGGCCCCCGAGGACTGGGATGCATTCGTGACTCTGGCCTCACAGGTCTACACGTACCTCAAGGGCGCCCACCCGGGCCTGCCCGTCTTCCTCACTTTCCAGGCGGACGCCTTCCACAGATCCCCCTCCTCGCAGACGCAGGCGATCGAGGATGTCCTCCCCTACACCGACGTCGTCGCCGTGAGCGGCTACCCGTTCACGGACGGGCTCGAAGACCCTCAGCTCCTGCGCTCCGACTACTGGAGCGCGCTCGCCGACCTCGCGCCCGAGAAACCGTTCGCCGTGGCGGAGACGGGATGGCCGGCGCAGCCACTCGAGGCGCCTTACTGGATGTACGTGTACGCGGACGAGCAGACGCAGCTCGAGTACGTGCAGCGGCTCTTCGACGACTGCGACTACCTCGACGCGGTCTTCATTACGTGGTTCTTCTCGAGGGATTACGACGAGCTGTGGGAGGATTACTTCCAGTACGAGCCCGACGCGCCGATCCTACGCACGTGGAGGGACACGGGGCTCTACGCGGGTGACGGCACCGCGAGACAGTCGCTGGGACTCTGGTTGCTCACGCTTGAGCGGCAGCTGGCGACGCCCTGACCGGAGTCATCCTGCAGGCGGCCCCACGGCACGGTGCGGCACCGCCATCCTACCTCAGCAGAACGGCCTTTCGGGTGGCGCTCTCCGAGCCCGCCTCGACCCTCACGAAGTAGATCCCCGACGGAAGCTCACGCCCGTCGGAGTCACGACCGTCCCAGGCGAAATCGTGCGGACCTGCCGGAAGCGCGCCGTCCTCGAGCACCCGGATCAGGCGGCCCCCGGCGTCGTAGACCGCCAGGAGAACGCGGGTCGGTGCAGGAATCTCGAAGACGAAAGATGTCGACTCGATGAATGGGTTGGGCCGCGCGGGGCTCAGCAACAGAGCGGTCATCTCCGCTTCGTGCTCATCGACGCCCGTGGTCGTCAAGTGGAGAACGGCGTACTCGTCGGCCTCGATGTTGCCGTTCCCGTCTCCGCCGGGCGCCTGTCCAGTGAGCGCGCCGCCGTCCGGAGTCGCGTAGGCGGCGGCACTCACGAGTATCGAGTCCGGCACGCTGCCGAAGAGGGCTCCGAGATCGAGCGCTCCCTCCAGGTAGGCGCCTGCAGCCTTGACGGCGCCGGCCGACGTCACGGCGGTCTCCGAGCCGTCGAACCAGCCGTTCCAGCCGTTCGACTCCTCCTCAGCGAGGAAGTACTCCCATCCCGCGACCGTCCCCGACTTGGCCCAGGGTGCGCTCCGCGAACCCGACGGATCACGATCCACGAGCAGATAGTGGTCGTTGCCGGATCCGGCTCCTTGCGTCGCCAGGTACAACCATGTGCCGTCGAAGTCCCAGTACAGGTCGAGGCCATTCCCGGAGGCAGCGAGCCGCGCCGACGCGTCGATCGCGCCGTCCATCACGTACTCCTCGCCGGGCGTGCCGCCTGTTACGGCCACGGACCAGTCCGCCCCTCCGTTGTTGTCCCAGTTGCCCGCGCCGTCGTTGAAGACGAACTCCACGGACGTGGCGGAGGACGGGATGGAGTACGTGT
>CAYNQF010000026.1:0-27871 GCA_964399265.1 uncultured bacterium
TCGCCGAGCCCTTCCGCGATGCCGCCTTCCGCAAGCTCATCTGGTTCATGGGCACATGGAATTTCTCGGCCAACTTCGCCGCGCCGTTCTTCTCGGTCTACCTGCTGAAGAGACTAGGCCTGCCGCTTACATGGATCATGGGGCTCTTCCTGGTGAGTCAGGCCACGTACGTGCTCTTCCTGCGAATCTGGGGCCACATCGCGGACAGGCTAACCCAGAGAGCCGTACTCGCCGCCGCCGGACCGCTCTTCCTGGTCAGCACCGCTCTCTGGCCGTTCAGTGCGCTGCCTAACACGCATGTCCTCACGTTGCCGTTGCTCGTGCTCATACACGCGCTCATGGGAGTGTCGACCTCCGGCATTCTTCTCTGCAGTTGGAACATGTCGATCAAGCTCGCACCGAGGGACCGCTCGGCCGCCTACCTGGCGTCCAACGCGCTCGTGTCGGGCGTCACTGCCACCGCGGCCCCGATCCTCGCCGGCTTCCTTGCCGACTGGATGACGGGCGCCGGCGTTCACCTGTCGGTGAGGCTGCCGTTCGGGTGGGCAGGCGGCGTCTCGGTGATGGACCTCCATTCCCTCGACTTCGTGTTCATGGCGTCGGTGCTGGCAGGCCTCTATGCGCTGCGACGCCTGAGGCTCGTGGAGGAGCATGGACGCAGTCTGGCAGCCGTGTCGTTCGCCGACATACAGGACGAGATGAGGGCGGCGATGCGCGGCGTCTCAAACGTGGCCGGCCTCAGGCTCATCTCGGGCTTCCCATACGGAACGCTCTGGAGAACGACGCGCCTGGGCGACATGGTTGGGGTGGACGACGCCCGAGGTTCCGGGGACACGGACGGGAACGAAGGCGGAGCCCCGAACGGGGACGGAAACGGGGGCGGGGACATGAACGTGGAAACAGGCGGGGATGCGGACCGACCGGACTGACAGGACCTCCTACCTCGACGACGAGGCAGTGCCCGGCGTACAATGGGGCGGCACTCTCGGCGCCCTCCTTCCCCCGCGGCGCACGGCACGATCATCAACGTCCCCGACGTGCTGATAGGGTCTCACGGAGCGGGTTGCGGTACCGCTCAGACGGAGGTTAGCGATAGAGAGACTTGATCGTGCCCCAGCTCACCGTCTCGGCGGGGCTCGTCTCGCACATGGGCAGCTGCCCGTCGAGGGGTCCAGTCTCCGTACTCAGGCCAAACTTGATACCGAGGCGGTTCGGGTGGTCGGCCGGCGGACTCGGCACGAATATCGAGTAGAAGCAGAGGTGCGCCGAGCCAACCCCGCCCGGCTCGCAATCGTCCTCGTAGTACTCGAACTTGATCGTCGGGAAGGGAAACTGTGGAAAGTGGGGGTCTCCCCCACACTCGAAGAGCGCGTAGTACCACACCGTGCAGTCGTCATCCCCACCGCTGCTCCCCACGGTGTCGGCGAACGCGAACGCACCCGGGCTGCACGCGGCAGAGCAGTCCTCGAGACCCAGGAAGACCGAGGAGTGGCTGAGTCCGTACCCGCCATACGATGTGGTGTCCCACTCTATGTCGAAGCAGTACTTCCAGTATCCTTCGTATCCCGGTTCGGTCGCCGGGCTGGCGGTACTGGTGCCCCAGATGGCCTGCCCGCTCGCCGCTGATGCCGCGGCGAGTATCGCGAGAAAAACGAAGATGAGACTGCCCGATCGAATTGCAGCGTGCATGGGACGCCCCTTTCAGGTCTCCCGGGCCCTTGCGGCGCTGATCCCCAATCCAGGGTTCGATCACCACTGACTCCAAGATTATCACATAATGAACAATCTGTCAAGATGACCATTGACGCTCCTCAAGGTCCCTCCGCCGCAGGCGCGGCCGCACTGGGCCCTCCCCCGAGAAGCAGCGAGGAATGACTGCGCTCTGGTACGGCTCTCGCACCCTGGCACCCGTTGCGCTCGCAGCCGCGCCGCCATAGACTGTGCATCGCACGCCGGAGCTGCACTCGGAGCGGTCGGGAGACGTGAACGGGATGATACGCCGGGCCACCATTGACGACCTGGACGCGCTGGTCGCACTCGAGAAGACGTCGTTCTTCAGTGACGAGATATCGAGAAGGAGCTTCCGCTATCTCCTCACCAAGGCCCATGCCACGACGCTGGTCGACGAGCAGGACGACAGCGTGATCGGCTACGTGACACTTCTCTTCAGCAATGTGTCCGCGCTGGCTCGCCTCTACTCCATCGCGGTCCACCCCGACGCCAGAGGAAAGGGCACCGGCAGGGCGCTCGCCGAGGCCGCCGAGAGAGAGGCGCTTGACCACGACAGCGTGACCATCAGGCTCGAGATCCGGGAAGACAACGAGGCGTCGATCGCGCTCTTCAGGGCCATGGGATTCAGGCAGTTCGACATGGTCGCCGACTACTACGAGGACCACACTCCCGCGCTCCGCTTCGAGAAGAACCTGGCGCCTCAGCTTCAGCCCACGCTCGTGCGGGTCCCCTTCTATCCGCAGACGCTCCCCTTCACGTGCGGCCCGGCCGCGCTCATGATGGCGATGAAGGCGCTCGACCCTGCGATGAAGTTGGACAGGGCGCTTGAACTCCGCATATGGAGGGAGTCGACCAGCATATACATGGCTCAGGGGCACGGTGGATGCGGCCCGTACGGGCTTGCGCTCTCGGCCCACAACCGCGGGTTCGGCGTCGAGTTGTTCGTGAAAGAGCGGGGCGTCTTCCTCGTGGACTCTGTGAGGAGCGAGGAGAAAAGGGAAGTGATGCGGGTCGTGCAGAACGAGTTCATGGACGAGATCGGACGACTCCCCATCAAGGTGCACTACCGGAGCATGCATGCCGACGAGCTGGAAGCGGCGTTCAGGGCGGGAGGCATACCCGTCGTCCTCATAAGCTCGTATCGCATAGACCGGAAGCGCATACCGCACTGGCTCGTCGTGACTGGATTCGACGAGCGCTTCATGTACGTGAACGACCCGTACGTCGACACCGACCGGCACGAGGCCGGGTCGGACTGCATCGACATCCCCATCCCCCGCCGCGAGTTCGAGCGACTCGCCAAGTACGGCAAGGTCGGCCAGAAGGCCGTCGTGGTCGTCTCGCCTCCAGGGACACCGGGCAGGTAGTCCCCTCACCCGTACAAGAAGAGAGGCCGCGCCCCTTCCGGGACACGGCCCCCCTCATTAGTCCGGCCGGCGACCGCGCGTTGCGTACGCTTCGGAGGCTGGCTGCCCTTTCAGCCGCCGACCGGGGATTTGAGTCGGGCTACTCGACATCCTCCTCATCGACTCCGACGACGTATGGCATGCCCCACACCAGGGTGTCGTCGGGATAGACGGAGTCGTAGATCGAATCGTGAGCGAGCGCCTCCACCCAGACACAGTGGCGTCCGCGACGCTCGACCGTCCAGGTGCCGGTGAACGTGCCGCCGCCCTGGCTCTCGAGGAACGTCTTGCCGCCGCGCGTGTGAAGGAAGACGACGGCATCCTCAGGCGCGCCCTCGATCGTGACGGTGACCTCCTCACCCTCGTAGAACACGAGCAGGTCGTCGGGGACCGTGAAGAGCGCAAGCGGGTCGTCGACCGTCACGTCCACGTCGGCACCCTGTATGCGCATCGAGGCGATGGACACGGTTGTCGTGTCCGACTGCGACGTGAACCCCGACATCTCGACGAGCTCCCACGGGCCGTGACGCAGCTTGTCCTTGGGGCCCTGGTTCGCACCATGGTACTGGCCGGACTCGGCCTGCCCCTGTGGAGGCTCCCAGTCCTCGTCCTTTAGAAACGTCGCGTACCTGACGCCCTCATGGTGGAAGGGCTTCACGTACTCGACCATGTCCTCGCTCAGAACGTGGAGGTCTCCCCAGATGTCTCGGTAGACCGTTACGTTGGCGATGCCCGTCTCCGAATCGAAAAGGACCTCGACTTCACGCTCCTTCTGGTCGATCGTCCGCCAGAAGTTGAGCGGGTCGATGACCTCGCGAGAGCCGCCGTCGACCACCATCGTCCCGGCCTCGTACGGCCCCAGGTCGTCGAATATGTCGTCCTGCTCCACGAACTCTCTCAGCATGTCTTCGTCGGTCACCGACGCGGGTTCCGTCGAGGTCAGCGTGTCGCCGCACCCGGCGAGCAGAAGAGCACTCGCGGCCACTAGCAGCGAAAGACCCGACAGGAACGTCCATTTCGCGCGCACTTGTTGTCCCCCTCAGTCGGTGAGCGGTCCCGCCTTCCCGTTGCTTCAAGTCTTAGAGACCATGAGGCTCGGGGATGTTCCCGAATCCTCGAAACCCGCCGCGTGGACAAGCCCCGCTCCGGGGGTTAGACTCGTTCGCATGCCGAGACCACGTTCAGTCCTCACTGCGCTGGCGGCTCTCGTGGCCCTCGCGGCCCCCGCAGCGGCCGCCGCCCAATCGATCCATATCGTGCACTCGCCTCCCGCAGCCGCCGGCGCCTTCACGCCCGTGGCCATCGAGGCGACGGTACGGGGTGAGATCCGGCCCGAGCGTGTGGCCCAGGCGGAGGTCGTAGTGGAAGAGCCGGACGGCGGGTTCACGGCCTTCCCGCTCGCACTGTCGAGGAACGCCCTGTTCGGCGAGATACCGGGGGCCGAGGTCAGACCTCCCCGCCTCCGCTACTACGTAAGGCTGGTGGACGCGGACGGAACGCAGTACACGACCCCGAGCGGCGCCCCTGAGGCCGGGATGTTCTCGGTGCCGGTCCGGGGTGCGGAGGGTCCCGACGCCGGGGGCGACTGGGCCGGGACGAGCGTGGACATACTGAGCCCGCTCCCAGGAGAGCTGGTCGTGGACGAGAGCCCGGTCGTGGCCGTTGTGTTCGTCCCTCCGCTCGAGCCGCCTTGGGAGGTGCTGGTCACCGTCGACGGCATCGACCTCACGGAGGCCGCAGACCTGTCCTCCGATGCGGTGGTGCTCGTCCCGCCCGAGAAACTCGCCGACGGAGCGCACAGGGCGACCGTGTCTGCGGTCGGAGCATCCGGGACCGCCGAAGCGTCGTGGGTCTTCTTCGTCAACCTGATGGAGGCGCCCGGCGAGGGTGTGGGCGGGCCTACGACTCACGGGTTGTCGGCCTACGATCGGGAGTGGTCCGTGGCGGAGGGCGGGGCGCGAAGCGGCTGGGACATCGTGGGAAACGTCGAGATGGGCTGGGCGTATGTCACCGCCGACACCACAGAATCGGACTCGCTGGATGTGTTCCTGACCTACGATGAGGTGAGCCGCCCCACGGTCGACTTCTACGCTGCGGGATCGCGCCGGAACGACTCATTCCTTGTGATGGCGCAGTACAATCCGCTCTTCAACACCGACCTGGACTGGAGGGCGGAGGCGCGGAACGCCACGCTGGGCCTCGAGTGCGGGAGCGTCTTCCCGTCGCTGTCGAGGACGACGCTGGACTGGGCCTCAGGCCTGGGCGCGGTGCTCGACGCGCGCCTCGGCAAGACCTCGCTCACGTTGGTCGGCATGCGGACGAGCGAGTCCGACACGCTTGCGGGCTTCGGGATCTACTCCAGGTTCGCCCTGGGAGGCGAGGTCGCATACGCGTGGAACGACCGAATCGAGACAGCCGTCGTCCACGCCTCAATGCTCGACCGCGAGAGTTCGGTGCCCGAGGAGCAGCGGCTGACCGACCCGCTTCGCAACAGCGCTACGGCGGGCATCGTGCGGACCAAGCTCGGGACGCTCAGGACCGAGGTCGAGGCCGCGGTGAGTTCCTCCTCGGGCGAGTACGAGGGCTCCGGCACGTGTGCGCGCGCCCGCGTGGGCCTGGACCGCGGGCTGGACGACAACGTTTTTCTGGAGTACATCTCCTGCAGCGAGGACTACTACTCGGCCGGCAGCTTCGACGCCGGCCCCGGAGAGGAGTCGATCAGACTTGAATTCGCCCGCAGGCCGCACGAGCGACTGAGGCTCTCCGGATGGGCCGAAGCATTCACGGGAGGCGAGCTGCAGTCGCAGGACGGCTACGGTCTCAGGCTCTACGGCAGGACTGAGTACTCCTGGGACGCCGCGGGCGGGCAGGCGCGCGCGTACTCCGTGGCGAGATACGATCGCGTCCCTTACGAGGCGTACGACTACGTCTACTCGTATGCCTCCCTCGGAGGCTCGTGGAGACCGGGCAGGCTCAGGGTCATGGGGAACGGATCCTGGTCGCGATCCAGATCTCCGGAGAAGGCCGACACATGGTCGGCCTCCGGCGACGTGCGCCTGGAGGCCGTTCCGAAGGTCTGGACGGTCAAGGGCGGAGCGAGGTGGACGCTCGGCCGCAACGACGGGACCCACGATTACACGAGGGTCCAGTTCACCGTCGGCTCGCGCCTCATGGCCGGCGACTACGACCTGCATACTGACTACTGGTTCATCGACAGGGACGACAGGGCCGAGCCCGAGCAGTCCCACACCGAGCATGTGGTGACCGTGAGCGTTGGGCGCTCCTTCTAGCGGGCCGTCCGCCGCTCGCCCGGGCCCGTCCGTACACCCGGGAACATGCGGAGCCGGCGGAGCCTCTAATGAATGGTAAGGCCTTCGGAGGAAGTCGATGGCGAAGCCCGATTTCGAGGATGTCGTCGCTCGCTACGACAGGAGGCTCTTCAACGTCATGTACGGAATGACCGGCGACTACCACGACGCGTTGGATCTCACGGAAGAGACCTTCATCAAAGCACTGAAGGCATACCCGCACTTCCGCGGCGACTCCGACGTCTTCACCTGGCTCTACAGGATCGCCGTCAACACGCTGAAGAAGCAGCACCGGAAGAGGGCGCGGAGAGCCGAGTTGTGGCAGGAACACCTGGAGGCCGACCCGCCCGCGACATCAGAACCCAGCTCGGGCGACAGAGCGATCATCGAGGAAGAGCGGTCTCAGGTAGTGAGACAGGCAATATCCCAACTCCCCGAGGTCTTCCGGGAGGCCATCACACTCCGCTACATCGACGAGATGAGCTACGAGGAAGTAGCGGAGGCCGCGGGCTGCAACATGGGGACGGTCAAGTCGAGGATAGCCAGGGCGAAGTCGATGCTCGCAGAGATCCTCGAGGGGAGAGTCTGATGAAGAACGATCCGAGACGCGAAGACAGAAACGGGAGGATCGACGAGGAGCGCGTCGAGAATCTCCTCCGAGAACTCGGAACCGTCGATCTCCCCCCGTTCTACAGGACGAGACTCCTGGCGAAGATGAGGGAGGCCGGGAAGAGAAGCGACTGGCGAGAGAGACTCCGTTCACCGCGACTCGCTTGGACAGTGGCTGTAGTCTGCGTGGCCGCGCTCGCGATCGTCGCAGTGCGGGGCGCGCACGTGTCCACTGCAGAGCAGCTCCTTCCAGACGTGGCGGTCGCGTCGTCGTCCATAGACCCGATCACGCCTGCCGACAATTCGGTCGTGAGCGCGGGTGACGTGGAGATCGTCGCGTCGATATACCCGCCCATTGCGGGCGGCATCGTGAGGTTGTACGTCGACGAGCGCGACGTAACCGGCCTCGCCGAGGTAACGGACAGCTACATCATGTACTCCCCTCCCGAGAAGTTCGAGGAGGGCGAACACATCGTGACGATAGAGGTCAGCGATGGGTCTGGGCTCAGGGTGAGAGACGTGTCCTGGCTCTTCTATACGTTGAACGGCGAACACGGGCCGTCTGAACCCAGCATCTGACAGGCGCCCGCCGCGCGCCCGCGTAGGGCAGGCGGCAGGCGCTCACGAGCGTGAATTCGGGGGAACCGAGGATGAGACCTGGAGAGATAAGCAGCAGGAGGCGCCCGGGAGCTCGGCTCGTCGCAGTCGCGGCGGCCGCGTTGGTGGCGTTGCTGGCGCAGGCGGCGCCGGCTGCCGCGGACGAGCTGAGCGTGCTCGTCTCGCCCGGAACGGCACACATCGCTCCGGGAGAGGCGGTCGGATTCACGGCGGAGGTGCTGGACGCGGGTGGGGACGTGGTTGACGCGGAGGTCCTGTGGTCGGTCATTCCGCCCAGGGCGGGCTCGATGAGCGGTGGCACGTTCGTGGCCGGCGAGTCCGAGGGACGGGCGATCGTACGAGCCGTGGCCGTGCTGGGGCCGTCGTCCGGAACGGGACACGCGGTGGTCGAGGTCTCCTCGCAGCCCAACGCGCGGCTCTCGGTCACCGTCAGGCCGTCGGGTGTGACCGTGCCCGCGGGCGAGACGCGGAGGTTCACGGCGTCGGTGACCGATCCGGCCACCGGAGACGACGTCGATGCGCAGCTCAGATGGGTCGTCCTCCCGGAGGGCATGGGTGAGATCGACCAGGAGGGGCTCTTCACGGCGGGTCACTCCGAGATGTCCGGCCGCGTGGCCGTGCGCGCCACGGCCCGTGCGCGTGAGGGCGTCGGCGACGCCGCGGTCGTGGTCGGCTCGCCTCCCGGACCCGACGTGAGAGTAAGCATCGCACCGCCCTACGCGCTCATGGGGCCGGGGGACGAGGCGAAGTTCGATGCCATCGTGGTGAGCGCGGACGGAAGCCCGGTCGACGCCGACGTCGCATGGTCGGTCATGCCCGCCAGACTGGGCGTCGTCGACGGCGACGGCGGATTCACCGCCGGACCCGACGAGGCGGTAGGCAAGCTCGTGGCCACGGTGGCCACGGTAGACGGACCCGCGCGCGGATTCGCCAATATCGAGATACGAGAGACGGGACCGACCGGCGTCCGCGTACGCTTGAGGCCGCGCGAGGCCGCTGTCTTCATGGGCGGTGACGTGCAGTTCGAGGCGGTCGTCGAGGGACCCGACGGAGAGTCGGTCGCCGTTCCGGTCGAATGGACCGTGCGGCCAGACTGGATCGGCTCCATCGACGGAACGGGGCTCTTCACCGCTTCGGACGAGATGACGGAGCCTTCCGCCAACGGCGCCTGGATGGGCGCCGTGGTCGCCTCGATCGAGACGAGCGGCGGACCTGCCAGCGACGCCGCGCGCGTGATCGTGCGCGAGGGCGGTCCGGCCATGAGGCTCAGGATCTACCCGCACAGCCCGGTCGTTGCGCCGGGACAAGACATCCAGTTCGAGACAAAGGTGATCGGAGCCGAGGGACCCATTGACTGGACCACCGAGTGGGCCGTCTTCCCGGAGGACCTCGGCACGATCACCCCTGAGGGGCTCTTCACGGCCAACCCGACCTACGACAACCCGTCGTCGGACGAGTTCGGACCTCACCAGGGCGTCGTGGCGGCAAGAGCCATGTTCGGCGACGGCTCGTCGCTCAACGACCGGGCCAACGTCCACGTTCGCATACCGGGACAGCCGGTGCGTGTGATGGTCAAGCCTGCGATCGCCACCGTGCCGCCGGCGGGTTCCGTGGAGTTCGACGCGATAGTCCTGGGGCCCGACGGACAGCAGGTCGACCTGCCGGTGACGTGGAACGTCTCTCCCGAGCATGTCGGCCACATATCGCCAGACGGGACATTCACGGCGGCGAACCTCAACGTCGATGCGAATTCATGGCAGCGGCCGCGCGCCACCGTCGTGGCCGAGGCTCACGGTGGGAGCGGCAGCGTGTTCCGGGGAACGGCCGTGGTCATCGTCGACCTGCCGAACCCGGAGATCACGATACGCGTCTCGCCGAACTCGGTCACGGTAGCCCAGGGTGAGGATGTCCAGTTCACCGCCGAGGCGTTCACGGCTGAGGGAGTCCCGTTGGACCTTCCGCTCGAGTGGAAGGTGTCGGACCCGGTGGTGGGCACGGTCGATCAGGCCGGTCTCTTCACGGCTGCCCAGTCTCTGCCCCAGGGGCACTCGCGGCACACAACGGTGCTGGCGGGTGCGGAGTACAACGGGCGCGTCTACTGGGACTACGCCGCGATATGAGTGTCCGGAAGTTAGGAGCTGAGGCTCAGCCGCGGGCGTCGCCCACGGCCGAGGTTTCGTGAGTCACGGGGAAGCGTCGCGCGCGGGGTCGACGTTCCGGTCAGCCTCCCGCACCACGAAGCGCCCACAACGCCAGCACGATGAGGAACGACACGGGCAGAACGACGGCCCAGTCGTTCGCCTTGAGAAGCCGCGGAAGCGTGACGTCGCCGAAGTCGCCGACGGACATCACGCCTCGTGATAGTCTGGGATACGCGGCCGCGAAGACGCCCGCACCCAGCACCAACCCGAGCACTCCGCCGAACAGCGCGTCCATAGAACCCTGCCCTGCCGCGCCGGCGGCGGTGCCGGGGCAGTAGCCCAGCACTGCGAAACCGACTCCGAAGATCAACCCTCCCAGTACTGAGGTGCCGAACGAACCCGGCTTCGGGTGCAGCTTCGCAAGTCCGAGAGCCTTGAGCGCGTACACGCCTATGGAGCCAACGACCACCGCAGAGAGAATGATGCGCACGACGGTGTAGTCCTCGAGCAACAGCTGTCCGATGATGACGTCGTATCTGGTCGCCCCGCCCTTCTGCAGAAGGAAGCCGAACGCCACTCCCGCAAGAAGGCCGAGCCAGAGCTGCAGTCTCTTCCTCTTGTGCAGACGCTCAAGCATGGTCGTCTCCTATGAAGCGATGACGCGGTAGATGAACAACGCGGTGGCTATGCCCCCGGCAAAGAAACAGAGTGCGGCCACCCAGCTGCTGACGGCCATCTGAAGCGTGCCGCTGATGCCGTGTCCGCTCGTGCAGCCACCGGCCCATCGGGCTCCGAACCCCATGATGGATCCGCCCAGAAGGGCCACTCCCCATCTCAGGAGCGGGTTGGGGCCAAACGTCTCGACCCACCGAACAGGAATCCACGTGAGGCGCAGCTCGCCGGAGAGCGCGGCCGACAGGAAGGCTCCTATGATCACTCCGATCACGAGCATCCACTCCCAGTCGACCTCGGGGACGAACTTGCGGTAGTACTCCTTCTCGTAGACACGCCTCCCCCGGAACACGCGCTCCAACATCCCGGCCGTCCGCGCGTATGCCGTCGAGCTTCCGAGCGGCTTGTCGGAGAGCAGAAACGTCAGCCACGACAGGACACCTATCGCCGCTCCCACCGCATAGGGTGACCATCTGGATGCGCTCAGTATGTTCACGGTGCCTCCGTTCGTTCTGGGGCTCGAACTACGCCCGCTCGTTCGGGCAGCGGCCGACCTTCACCGGCTACCGCGTCCTCCCGGCAGCGTTCCGGCCGGGCGATCCGGACGAGGTAGACCCCACCTCCTGTACCTCGACGAACCTGGGTCCGTGGGACATCGCACACGTGGTGCACGACTCCGCGAAGCCGGCGGCCGAGTATGCGATGTAGCCTCCGGCGGCGTTGTGCAGTGAGGTGAATCCCCTGCTCTCGAGAATGCTCACGGCGGTGCTCGCCCTGTGTCCGGAGCTGCACATGACGATCACCGGGCTCGTCGGTTCCAACTCGCGATAGCGCGTCCTGAGTTCCGGTGCGGGGATATTGACGGCACCATCGACGTGCGAGGCCTCGAACTCGGGCCGCGCTCGTACGTCAAGCAGTGTGATCGGATCATCACCCGTCGCGGCCGCATGTACTTCGGAGGCCGAGAGCACGGCCGCATGCGCCGTGGGGTATCCCGAACGAGCCCAGGAGAACATGCCGTTCTCGAGGTAACCGGGAGTCCGATCCAACCCAACGCGGCGGAGCCAGACCACGGACTCGATCGCCTGCTCCCTGTCGTCGGCCACGATGGCGACCCGATCCTTCTCCGGCACGAGCCATCCCGCGAACGTCGGCAAGCTGCCTGCGAACGGAATACTCACCGCATCCCGAATGTGCTGGCCACCGTAGGCGTCGTAGTCGCGAACGTCGAGTACCACGGTCCCTCGCCCGGCCGCGAGGTCACTGAACTTCGCGGGCCCCAACGCCTCAGGCATGGGGATCGAGGACACCAGCCCCGGTCCGCGCCTGTTGACGTCGCTCAGGCGCGCGAAATGGTCGGGCGCGGGAGGCATGCCGGTCGTCAACGAGGTGATGAACTTGTCCTCGCTTCTGACTCGCAGGGCCTTGTTGAAGCGCTTCTCGTAGCCGATGGTGCTCGCACGCTTGGCCGCCATCGACCGGCCGCACAGCGATCCGGCGCCGTGTGCCGGAAGCACCTCGCAGTAGTCCGGGAGCTTCAGGAGCTTCTCGTGCAGGCTGCGGTAGAGCCTGCCGGCCAGCTCGCGCGCCCGTCCAGGGAAGAGATCGGGCCGACCGACGTCCCCCACGAACAGCGCATCTCCGGTGAAGACGGAACAAGGCTCATCGGAGCGCGACGTGTCCACCACGACGTAGCTCAAGTGCTCGGGGGTGTGACCCGGTGTCTCGAGAACATCGAGCCTGATGTCCTCGATGGATACCGTATCACCGTCCTTCAAGGGAACGTGCTCGAAGGAGCACTTCGCGGACCGTGGCGCGTACACGTCGGCACCGGTCCTGTCACGCAGATCCATGTGTCCGGACACGAAGTCGGCGTGGAGGTGCGTCTCAAGAATGTGCGTGATGCGTACCCCGAGCGACCTGGCGGTTTCCAGGTAGACGTCGACGTTGCGTTCAGGATCTACGACGGCGCATGTCCCCTGGCCCGCAAGGATGTAGGAGCTGTGCGCGATCTTCTCGACGAAGAACTGCTTGAGCAGCATGGCCTTCCCCTCGTCATGTCATCGGTCCGACGCCTCATTCAGGAGTCATTGCTCGTCCGGGGACCGTCGCCCACTATAGTCGCGAAATGAACAAGTCTCAAGGCCGGTGCGTCGCAGCGCGTCTTGCATCAACGCGCGAAAACGCCGATGATTGGTCAGGTCAGCAAGGAGGGCCAAATGAGAACGATGGTGCTTGCGATGGTTCTCGCAGCGGGAGTGGTGTTCGTCGGCTCCCAGGCCGAGGCTCAGCTGCGGGTCGATCTGGAGTCCGGCATGGTGTCGGCGGGCTACAACGATGTTCGCATCCCCGGCGACACCGGAACACTCTTCTCGCTGTCGGAGGACCTCTCGATAGACCCATCGGCGTACTTCCGCGCCCGGGTCGAGTACACGTTCGGCCGGCATCACACGGTGTCCGCCCTGTACGCCCCGCTCACGATAGAAGCGACCGGCGCGCTGCCAAGCGACGTCTCCTTTGCCGGGACCGACTTCCCGTCGGGCACCGATGCCGTGGGGACGTACACGTTCAACTCATACCGTCTGACGTACCGCTACGAGTTCGAGCCCAGGGGACGTCTGCAGGCCGGACTCGGGTTCACCGCCAAGATACGCGACGCGGCCATCAAGGTGGAGGGAGGCGGCCATTCGGCCGAGAAGACGAACGTCGGCTTCGTGCCCCTTCTCAATTTCAAACTTCGCTGGCAGCTCGTGAACAGGGTCGCGTTGCTCCTGGAGGGAGACGCACTCGCCGCTCCTCAGGGTCGTGCAGAGGACGTGCTCGCCGCCGTTCTGTACGACGTGAGCGACCGCGTCGAGCTGCACGCGGGTTACCGGATCGTCGAGGGTGGAGCCGACAATGACGAGGTTTACAACTTCGCGCTCCTGAACTACGCTAGTCTAGGAATGTCGGTACGCTTCTAGACGACCCAGCGGCGCCCGACGCAGGCATGGAGAAGAGCGGAATGAGAGCTTCCAGAAGTGATGTTCGCCGCGTCCTGACGGTGGCCGCGCTCGCACTGATCGCGGTCGCGCTGTGGGGATGCGCGCACACGACCCCGTCCCCCACATCGAATCCCAGGAACGTCATCCTCATGATCGGCGATGGAATGGGCGTCGCACAGGTCACCGCGGGCATGGTCGAGGGTGGCCCTCTCAACATGGAGAGGCTTCCCGTGGGCGGCTTCCTCACGACATACACGGCTAGCGACTTTCTGACCGACTCGGCGGCGAGCGGCACCGCTCTAGCGACCGGGCACAAGACGAACGATGGCGTCCTCGGCCTCGATCCGTCCGGGGAGACTCTGAAGACGGTGCTCGAGTACGCAGAAGACTCGGGGATGGCGACTGGGCTCGTCACGGCGTGCTCGATCACGCACGCGACTCCGGCCGCGTTCGTCGCCCACGTCCCCAGCCGCGACATGCACGCCGAGATCGCCTCCCAGATCTCCGACAGCGACGTCGATGTACTATTCGGCGGCGGGTGGTGCTACTTCACGCCGGACTCGGAGCCGGGAGGCGCCAGGAAGGACAGCACAGACCTGATCGAGCACATGAGGGAGCGCATGCCGGTCGCGCTCACTCCTGAGGAGTTCGATTCGCTGCCCGATGACGGCCCCGCCGCAGCTCTCCTCTATCGCGAGCATCCGCCGCGCGCCTCAGAGAGGGCGGTCCCCCTGTCCGAGCTGACCAGGAAGGCAATAGACATCCTGTCCCGCAACGAGCACGGCTTCTTCCTGATGGTCGAAGGCTCGCAGATCGACTGGGCGGGGCATGAGAACGACGAGGAGTGGTTGATCGAGGAGCTTCTCGACTTCGACGACGCCGTTGGAACGGCCATGGACTTCGCGGAGAAGGACGGAAACACGCTCGTCGTGGTCACCGCGGACCACGAGACGGGCGGCTACCAGCTCATCGACGCTTCGCGCGAGGACCACAAGGTCACGTGGTGGAAGTTCGGGAGCGACAACCACACCGCCACGATGGTGCCGCTCCTGGCGTACGGCCCGGGAAGTCGGGAACTCGGTGGGATAGGCGACAACACCGACCTCGGAAGGACCCTCATCGCGTACGTCCGGAGATAGTCCACGGTGCGCCGGACGATTCCGGCCGGCGCCAATGATCCGATCGAGACCGGGCGGCCGCTGACCGCCCGGTTTCGCGTCAGGCCTCCCGCAGCTCGACCATCTGCGCCTCTTTGCGGTCGAGACGACGGAACTCCCTCGCGAGCAGGATGAGGGTCACCGTCGCCGACAGAGAGTCGGCCGCGGGGAACGACCAGAATATCCCCCACAGTCCCACCAGCCGCGACAGCAAGAAGACGAGAGGTATGAGGAAGAGCACCTGGCGCGAGAGCGTCAGGAAGAGCGCGTGCGCGGCGCGGCCGAACGCCTGGAACATCGCGGCGCCGAGCATCTGGAGCCCTATCACGGGGAACGCCGCCGCCACGATCCTCATCGCCGGCACCGCCATGCCCAGGAGCTCCGGGTCGTTCGTGAAGAGCCTCGCGAGGTAGTGCGGCAGCGTCATGATGATCGTGAACGATACGATGGAGAAGATCGTCGCGCGGACACCCGATATGCGCATCGTGCGCTTCGCCATCTCGAACCGCTTGGCCCCGTAGTTGAAGCCCGCGACGGGCTGCAGGGCCTGAGCGAACCCGATGATGGGCATGAACAGGAATTGCGTGAGCCTGTTGATCAGCCCAAAGGTCGCGATCGCGATGTTCCCGCCGTACTGCCCCAGGCTGTGGTTCAGGACCACCATGACGATGCTGCCGGCGGCCATCCTGCCGAACGATGCCGAACCGACCGCCAGTATCTCGCGCACGATCCCGAAGTCCGGTCGCATGTCACGGAGCCTCATGCCGATGCTGCTTTTACCGCTCGCGAAGTAGGAGATGATGAACGTGCTCGAGCAACCCTGCGCGATCACGGTAGCGAGCGCCGCCCCCTGCATGCCCATCTTCAGGCCGAAGATAAGGATGGGGTCCAGGATGATGTTGACGATGGCGCCGACCATCATCGTCACCATCGCAACGCGCGCGCGCCCCTCGGATCGGATGATGTTGTTGTGCGCCATCCCGTAGCACCGAAAGGCGGTGCCCCAGAGAATGATGGCGAGGTAGCTGCGCGCATACGGGAGGATGGCGTCGGTTGCGCCGAACACCTTCAAGAGCGCGTCGATGTACCCGAAGCCGGCCGCGGTTATGGCTCCGGCGGCCACCAGGATGAGTGTCAGAACGTTGCCGAACGTGCGGTGCGCCCGGGCGATGTCGCCGGACCCGAGCGCGCGGGAGATGATCGACGACCCGCCCATGCCGATGAGCTGACCGACCGACATGACGATGAGCTGGAGAGGGAAGACGATGGCGAGACCTGCGAGACCGAGCGCGCCCACGCCCCTGCCGATGAAGATCGCATCGACGAGATTGTAGGTGGCCATCACGGCCATGCCCACGGTCGCGGGTATCGAAAGGCGCCACAACAGGGCGCCTATGTTCTCGTCGGCCAATATATGGTCGCGTGGCGGGCCGTCGACCTCGGAGGGTGCGTTCCCGCCGCGCTCGCTCGAATCACTCAAGATTCACTCCGGTCGTCCTTGCCTCGGGGAATGGCCAGCAGCATGAGGGCGGCGACGAACGCCAGGGCGGCTCCGAGCAAGAACGGAGCCGGGGCGCCGAAGCCGGTCCATGATCCCACTCCCTGCCACAGCATGCCCGCAATCAAGCTTGCGGGGAACGCCGTCACGCCGACGGCGGCGTTGTAGACGCCGTAGGCCATTCCGCGTCGCTCCGGGGGAACGAGGTCGGCGACGTACGCCTTGGCCACGCCGTGGGTCATTGCGTAGTATACACCGTAGACCGCCATCAGCGACCACGCTTGCCAGCCCTTGGACGCGGCCGCGAAGCCGAGATAGACGAACGCGTAGAGCAACCAGCCCCCCAGCAGGAACCTCCTCCGCCCGAACCTGTCCGACAGCGCCCCCATCGGGCTCGAAAAGACCGCGTAGACCAGGTTGAACGTGAGCATCATCCCGAGCACGCCGTGTACCGGGAGTCCGGCGTTCTGCGCGCGCAGTATGAGGAACGCGTCGGACGAGTTGCCGAGCGTGAAGACCACCACGACCACGAGGAACATCCTGAAGCGACGGTCGAAGCCGCGAAGCGCGATGTCGAACCGCTCGCGGCGAGCGACCTGCGCCCCCGACTCGCGCGCGCCGAGCGCCATAACGAGCACCGCGAGCGCGGCGGGGATCAGGCTCACGAGCACGATGATCTGGAAGGTGGAGCGAGTGAGCTCGACTCCTCCCCCGCGGGCGGCCAGAACGATCAGGAGCGCCACACCGATACCGATGACCGCCCCGAGTGTGTCGCCGGCCCTGTGGAACCCGAAGGCGATGCCGCGCCTCGACTCGTCCACGCTGTCGGCCACGAGGGCATCGCGCGGCGCCGTTCGGATGCCCTTGCCGAGGCGCTCCGCGAACCTGACTGCCAGAACGCCGCCCCAGGTTGTCGTCAGGTAGAGGAACGGCTTCGCGAGCGTCGAGATCGCGTATCCCGCTACCGCGAGACCTTTTCTGGTCCCGAGCCTGTCGGAGAACCAGCCGGAGAACATCTTGAGCAGGCTCGCGGTCGACTCGGCGACGCCCTCGATGACGCCGATGGCCGTGGTCCTCACACCGAGAACGTTGAACAGGAAGAGAGGCAGCAGATTGGTGAGCATCTCGGTGGAGATGTCCGTGAGGAAGCTCGTCAGGGTGACGACCCAGACGTTCCGCGGAAGGGAAAGACCGCGTTTGCCGCCGGCCAAGCCACGCTCCTTGCGCACTGGAACATCGACACGGGGCCCACAGGCCGCGGGCCCCGTCGAACACGCAGCGGTTTCGTGTCCAGTATGCACCTGACACGACGCGAGAGCAACTGGGGGTTGGTGTGGCGACGCGCAACATCGAGGCAGGCCCCGATGGGGTGGGACCTCGTTGGCCCTTCCGCCGTCGTGCTGCAGACGTCAGGCCAGATCACGGCAGTGCTCCTACTGCACTACGGCCAGCCTGGACTGCTCATCGGGGACGATGTGCCCGTCGAACACCAGCCTGATGAGATAGACGCCGCTCGCCAACCCGAGGCCGCCATCCGAGCGCCCGTCCCAGCAAAGCACGTGACCCCGAGCCTCATAGGTTCCGGGGCCTCTCATCTGGCCCTCAACGTGCGCCACCTTCCGGGCAGAGGCATGGAGTCGCAGTGGACGGCGAACTGAACCAACTTCGACCCGCAGCGCACGGAGTGCGACGAGCCGGCCTGGCGCGCACACGCGCTTGGACCCGCGCTTCGTGACGTCCCCGCGTTTCGTTGCGTACCTGCGTTGTGCTATCATCACGGCGCGCCGGCAGGCAGCGCGCCCTCGCCCATTGGCGGGCCAGGTGCCAACCGATCGAGAGAGAGAGAGAACCAGATGCCACGCCGCACCGACACGAGCAGGATCAGGAACGTGGGCCTGACGGCCCACATTGACGCCGGCAAGACGACCGTCACCGAACGGATACTCTTCTTCTCCGGACGCACGCACAGGCTGGGCGAGGTCCACGACGGTGAGGCCCAGATGGACTGGATGGTCCAGGAGCAGGAGCGCGGCATCACCATCACCTCCGCCGCTACGACGGCCTACTGGAAGGACCACCGCATCAACATCATCGACACTCCGGGCCACGTCGACTTCACGGCCGAGGTGGAGCGCTCGCTACGCGTCCTCGACGGCACCGTGGCTCTCTTCTGCGCGGTCGGCGGTGTTCAGCCTCAGTCGGAGACCGTGTGGAGACAGGCCGACAAGTACGGCGTCCCGCGCATCGCGTTCATCAACAAGATGGACAGGATCGGCGCCGACTTCGACGGTGTCGTGGCGGCCATACGCGAGGAGCTGGGAGCCAACGCCGTCCCGGTCGTCCTGCCGATCGGCGCCGAGGACGGCTTCGAGGGCATCATCGACCTCATCGATATGAAGGCCGTGTACTACGAGGAAGAGAACAGCGGAGTCAGGATCCGCGAGGCCTCGATCCCGGACTCGCTTATGGAGAAGGCAAGAGCGGCCCAGGAGATCATGATCGAACGTATCAGCGAGCAGGACGACAAGCTGATGGCCAAGTTCCTGGAGGGAGAGACGCCGGAGAGGAACGAGTGCGTGGCCGCGATGAGAAGAGCAACGATAGCGGGCGACATCATCCCCGTCCTGTGCGGTGCCGCCTTCAAGAACAAGGGCGTCCGCAGACTGATGGACGCCATCATCGACTACCTGCCCTCTCCTCTCGATCTGCCGCCGGTCATCGGGACCAAGGAAGAGAGCGACGCGGAGATCGTGAGACACCCCAAGGACGATTGCCCCCTGGCCGCGCTCGCCTTCAAGATCCAGTCTGACCGTCACATGGGCAAGCTCACGTACGTTCGCGTCTACTCGGGGATCCTTAGGGCCGGCGCCACCGTCTACAACTCGAGCCGCGGCAAGCGCCAGAGGGTAGGGCGCCTCTTCGAGATGCACGCGGACGACCGACTGGCCGTCGAGGAGCTGCACGCCGGAGAGGTCGGCGCGATCGTAGGCCTCGGCGAGACGAGCACCGGGGACACGATCTGCAGCGAGGATCACCCCATCGTGCTCGAGTCGATCGAGTTCCCGGCCCCGGTCATCGGGATGGCAGTGACACCCGAGAGCCGAACGGACCGCGACAATCTCCAGAAGGCGCTCATACGGCTCGCGGAAGAGGACCCCACCTTCACGGTGACCTCCAACGAGGAGACCGGCGACGTGGTGATCTCCGGGATGGGAGAGCTTCACCTCGAGATCATCGTCGACAGGCTCAGGCGCGAGTTCAACGTCAACACGCAGGTCGGCAAGCCTCAGGTCGCATACAGGGAAACGATCGTCGGCTCCGTCGACCACGAGTACAAGCACGTGAAGCAGACCGGCGGCCACGGCCAGTACGCGCACGTCAAACTGCACATAGAACCGGCCGAGCCCGGCTCCGGACTCCACTTCAAGAACAGCGTGGTCGGCGGCCGCATCCCGCGCGAGTACATACCGGCCGTCGAGAGGGGCGTCGTCGACGCGATGGCCAAGGGACCCTACGCCGGGTTCCCGATGGTCGACCTGCGCGTCGAACTCCTGGATGGTTCGCACCACGAGGTCGACTCGTCGGAGATGGCATTCAGGACCTGCGCCTCCGTAGGATTCAGGGAGGCCTGCAAGAAGGCCGGCCTCGAGCTGCTCGAACCGGTGATGAGCGTCGAGGTCACGGTCTCCGAAGAGAGCACCGGCGCAATAACAGGCAGCTTGTGCAGCAAGCGCGGTCGCATCATGAACATGGAGTCGCGCGGCAAGACGAGCGTCGTGACGGCGCGGGTGCCGCTGGCCGAGATGTTCGGCTATTCCTCGGAGCTGCGCAACGTCACGAGCGGACGCGGCGAGTTCACGATGCACTTCGAGCACTACGAGGCGGTTCCGTACTCGATCGCCGAAGAGATCGTTGAGGCCAGACGGAAGAGCAAGTGACCCCTGGAGAAGCACCGAAGCCGCTGGAGGATCTCATGAGAACTGCCGTCATCGTGCTGGTTTCGCTCCTGGTGGTCGTGGCCGCCCTCGCCTCCTCTCGGGCGACGCGCGACATGATTCCACCCAAGATGGACGACTTCCGCAACAGCGCGGCGGAGCCGTACGGAACGATGACGGTGAACGTTGACGTCATCGAGAACGATCTGCCGACGGAGGCCGGCGAGGTGTCGGTCTTCTACTCCACCGACGGACAGGCGACGTGGACGGAGACGCCACTCGCCGCGGTCCCTGACTACACCGGCGGGACGTGGGAGGCGTCGTTCGGCGTCCTCGACCAGCCGGTCAGCTACTACTTCGTGGCGCTCGATGACGACGCCGCCGCGTTCAGTTCGCCCGCGAATCCCGGCGACATATTCCCGCCTCCGAAGAGCCTGATGGCAAACCCGGGCACCGAGGTCGGAGGTGACGTGACGAACCCGCCGGACCCGGCCCTGGACCTAGACGGCTTCTGGAACACCTACTCGGACACCCACATCTACGCGACGCTCTCGAACGCCACCGGTACCTGGCCCACGGCTCAGACCATCTTCGGGCCGTGGTACATCTACACGGCGGTCCTGGACAACCCGGATGCGGGCGAGGACAGCCTGGCCGTGGCCATGGTCTACGGAAACGTCCCTCTCATCGCTGCGACCGGTCTCTACGTCGTGGACGCGAGAGACACGAGCTACACAAGGATCGGCGACATCGAGTACCAGTTCGAGGACGGCGACCTCAACATGAGATGCGAGCTTGCTGACCTCTACGCCAGTCCGTACTTCGGTCCGGACAACCCGAGCGGCTACTACAACCTCGGCGTGGGAACGGCGACCGTGTGGCTCGCCAATCTGGGAAACGCGGTGGACAGCAGCTGCATCCACTCGTACTACCACAGGACGGGAACGGGCGTGCTCGGCGGCAACACCTCTCCTGAACTGGAGGCCGCCGTACACGCGCTCTCAACAGAACAAGGCGTGAACGGCGTGATCGCGACTCTGAGTGTCACGTACTCGGACCCGGACGGAGACCTGCCCACGGTCCGCCGCGTGTACGTGGACGGCTCCCCCATCGAGATGGGCGCCGGGCCCGACCACGACTACGCCGCGGGCGTCGAGTTCACGGTCGACGCTGACCTCACTCTGGAAGACCACGTCTACTACTTCAGTTTCAGCGACGGCGTGGCGACGGTCGAGACCGACCCGGACACGATCTTGCTCGGAAGCGGAGTCCCGGAGGAGCCGCCGGCGGCAGCGGTCGCACTGCGCTCCATCTGGCCCAGCCCCGCAAGGAGCGACGCGTCGTTCCTGTTCACGCTTCCGGAGGGAGAGAACGGGACGCTCACTGTGTACGACGTGAGGGGACGGCTCGTGAAGAAGATCTGGAGCGGACCCGGAGGCCAGCGCTCCTGTATGTGGGACGGCACGGACGGCCGGGGCGAACCCGTTGCGTCGGGAGTCTACTTCGCTAGGCTGTCGTCGCCGTCGGGAACCGACAGCGGCAAGCTGGTCTTCATCAGGTGACGAACCTCCAATTCGAGCTCAGACGGGCCCGACCGCTCAGGCGGCCGGGCCTGTTTCGTTGAGGCAACACTCAACATTGAGATGCCACGAAACCCCTTGGCGGCATCCCGTGTCCAACGCTGTGACCGGGGAGAACCTCCTCGTTCGTTGACCACCGCCACACACTCCTGACCCCCCTGAGAGGTCTGCAGCCCCGCCCGCCGCACGCCGGGTCGAATCACCGGGCGGGGCGCGGCTCTCACCGAAGAGGAGCGTGATCATGACGTTCGGAAGGAGAATGATCCTGCTGAGGCGCAGTCTCGGCCACATTTTCGCCCTCACGTTGGCCCTCACCATCATTGCCGCGCCGTCGTCGGCGCAGACGATCCGGAGTGAAGAACAGGTCGAGGTGACTCCCCAACTGAGGGCGGCGATCATCGACTCCGTCACCGCGGTGCTCAATGAGGAGTACGTCTTCGAGGACGTCGCCAGGAACATGGAGAAGCGGCTCAGAAAGAGGCTTCGCGAGGGTGCTTACGACGACGCGGTCACGGTAGCCGACCTCGCCCGAGTCCTGACCGGGGACCTGAGGGACGTGAGCCACGACCGTCACCTTGGTCTGGGATACGTTAGCGACGAGCAGATCAAGGAGATGAAGGAGGAAGAGGAAGACCCGGACCTGCAGCACCAGCGGGCCGTCGAGAGGCTCGAGAGGGAGAACTTCCAGTTTCGCAGAGCCGAGATCATGGACGGCAACGTCGGCTACCTGAGATTCGACGGATTCACCGACGCATCTCTCGCGGGACCAACGGCCGTGGCAGCCATGAACTTCCTCGCGAACACGGACGCTCTCATCATCGATCTGCGGAACAACGGCGGCGGGTCGCCGTCGCTCATCCAGCTCATACTCGCCTACCTTCTCGAAGAGCCCACGCACATCAACAGCTTTCACACCAGGCAAGGCGATTCGGTCGAGCAGTTCTGGACCGCCCCCTATGCGCCCGGGCCGCAGATGGAGGACGTCGACCTGTACGTCCTGACAAGCGGATACACCTTCTCAGGCGCCGAGGAGTTCACATACGACGTCAAAAATCTGGGCCGCGGCACCATCGTCGGTGAAACGACGGGCGGCGGCGCTCATCCTATCGACTATCGCGTCTTCCCCACTCTCAACTGCGGGCTTCGCGTCCCATACGCGCGGGCGGTCAACCCGATCTCGGGCACCAACTGGGAAGGAACCGGCATCACGCCCGACATCGAGGTCGCTGCGGACCAGGCTCTCGACCGGGCCTACATGGAGGCGCTGACGGGCCTGCTTGACGGCGAGGAGGATGAGGCGAGGAGGTCCGCCTTGAGATGGGCCTTGGACGGGCTCAGGGTGAAGCTCGAGCCCGTGACTCTGAGCGAGAACATACTCTCTAGGTACGCAGGTCAGTACGGTCCGCGGAGACTGTGGGTCGAGAACGGGAAGCTCATGTACCAGCGCGACGAGGGCCCGGTGCGGCCGGCCTTCCCGATCACGGAGACGTTCTTCGGATTCCCCGACCTCGACTACTTCAGGCTGGAGGTCGTCCTCGACGGTGCCGGGGCGCCGACCAAGCTCGTCGGTCACTACTCGAACGGAACGATCGACGAGACCCCGCGGTCGTAGAGCAGACACTACGTTGTTCCACCTCGCACTACCGAGAGGGACCAACCCATGCTTGGAGCGCGCCGTATCCTGCAGGCGGTTCTGGTAACAATGGTGCTTGCAGTGCTAGTCGTGTCCGTCGCATCCGCACGCGGGGAAGCGAGTACCGATTCGTCTCTGAACGAAGACGACCTGCTCATACTCCGGGTCTCTGAGGCGATACTGAGGCTGTTCGACGACGGTGGCGCGGGCGTATGGTCCGGCTACTCGCTCGCCCGGCAGCCGTTCATGGTCTACGTGCCCGAGCGGTGGGCGCTCGTGTTCAACGCGGGCTCGGAGGCGGAGGGGTTCACCGTCCCACCCGACGGCTGGCGGCTGTCCGGCCACGACGCCCTGTACCACGAGGGCAAGTACGACGACCTCGCGGGTCAGCTGGCATTCAACGTGCCGGTCGGAGACACCGCGACCGTGGCCCTCGGCTTCCCGGAAGGCATGTCCGACAAGATCGAGAACGCCGCCGGGGAGGCATTCGCCTACGTGGTCCACGAGGCGTTCCACCAGTATCAGTACTCGGCGTTCGGCGAGACTCCGTGGGAACGCGAGGAGAGATACCCCATTGCGGACACGGAGAACGCCGCAAGGGCTTGGCTGGAGATGAGAGTGCTTGAGGATGCCGTGGACGCAATGGAGTCAGGAGACGATGACGTCTGTTCTGCACTCACGTCCGAGTTCGTGGCCCTGAGGACGAGACGATGGGCCTACGCCTCACCGTTCGTGGAGCGCTACGAGCAGGGCAAGGAACTCCTCGAGGGCACGGCCAAGTACGTGGAATTGAGGTGCGTCAACCTCATGGAAGGGCTCGACTACGTCTCCGCGATCGACGGCCGGCCAGACCCCCTCGCGAACGCGTTCCCTCCCGCCTCGACGGCTCACCTCATCGCGGACGAACTGGAGCAGCGACGAGGCGAGACGGCGCTCGAACCGCAGGACATCCCGAGGAACAGAATATACGCCGTTGCCGGCGCGGAGGCGCTGCTGCTGGACCACTTCGAAGTCGACTGGAAGCCGCGGGCAGAGAGTGAGAGCGCCGAGTTCGTCTACGCGGACCTGCTCCGCGAGAGGCTCGGGCTCGACGAGGCGCCGCTTGCGGAAATCGCCGACGCAGCAGAGACATCGTACGGCTACGCCGAAGCCCTGGCGTCTGCGAAGAGAGCGTGGGACGAGTACCAGAGCGGCTACGCCTCCGCGCTGGCGGCGTTCGAGAGTCAGGATGGTATCCGCATCGAGGTCGCGTTTGGCTCGCAGGGAGTGTCGCGGTCACGCTCGAGCAGGGCGGACAAGTGGCTCATGGACGAGGGCCGCGTGACCCTCTGCCCGATGTTCGGCGTGTACACCCTGAGGGCCGACGGGTGGAACTTCGAGCTTCGGGACGCCGGCCTCCTCGAGACCAACGACTGGGACGCCGGCACGAAGGAAGTGTTGTTCTACGCGGGCGGCCCGGAATCCGTAGCGATCGACGGCACGGAGTTCTCGGGTGAAACCGGAGGGGAGAGAGCCTTCGAATCGATAGCGGTCTCGGGCCCAGGCTTCAGACTCACGAGTGACCTCCCGGGAACCGTCGAGATCACCGGCAAGTCGGTTCGGGTGGAGCTGGACAACGCCCACTGATCACTCCGACATGCAGCCCCTCCCCACGACCAGCTCACTCCTGGATGTCGGCCACTCCCGGAAAGCGAAGAAGCCCGGACGTATTCGTCCGGGCTTCCCGTTCGTGACTCGCGGCTTGCGGACTCCTGACCCCCCAGTTCGGAATCCACGGTCTCGTCAGGTTATGGAAGAGAACGAATCGGCCTTCCGTAATCCCTCTGATAGACCGCGAGCCAGAATCAATGCTCCAGAGCGGGTCCGATGGCAGTCCTTGACGCCCGTCCTGACGGAGGACTCCGTGAGTGGTGGCAACCACGACAAAGAGCCAACGGACCCGCCGGTCCCAGCGCGTGAGGGAGTGAGAGAGGAGGAGAGGTGCCAAATCACCCGGGCGTCCCGATGCTGGTCGGGAAAGCCCGCAGCCTGCTCGCGCGAAGGACGCATATTCTGTTGTCAATCCCCGGCGCCACTTGGAGGGGGGCTCGTCGAGCCGCTCCGGGTCCCCCTCCGCGGCCTCCTTGCCTTGGAAGCCTGTGCGTCAGCCGCAGCCACTACCTGCTGTTGCACCGGGTCTTGTGACTGTCGAAGATCGATGGGTGCTGTCCGGACCTTCTACTTCTGTCGCACCCGACCTCTTGTAGGGCATGGAGCGTGCCAGTCCGGCCGATCCGCCCTGCCTCAAATCGATTTCTGAGTGGTCGCTTAACATATTACTGGCTATACACTTACGCGGCATCGCCCACACTACCGGACAGACCCCAGAAGCGCTCGTTTGAAGCGTTCACGACACCTGGTCGGCGAACGATGTTCACATACACTCTATCTTCACTTCTGGTAACAAGTTGGACGAACGTCGATAATACGACAGGTCGTCGTGAGTGCGACGTCACTATTGGGCAAGAAGAAGAGCCGGCATGGGCCGGCTCTTCTCGAATGTGGCTCGTTCCTGTGGTGCTCCGGTGATGCTCTGGTGACGCTCCGATGGTGCTCCGGTGTCGGCCGGACGGTGCCCCGGCAGCGCTTCTGGTCTACTCCATCCCGTACTTGTGGAGCTTGGTGTAGAGGCCCGTCCTGGACAGACCCAGTTCTTCCGCGGCCAGTCTCTTGCTGTTGCCGGACCTTTCGAGCGCCCGCGCGATCCTCGCGCGCTCCAGGGCTTCCACCTCGCCCTTCAGGGACACGGCGTCCGCATCGGTACGAACGCCCGACGCCACGGCCGCTTCGTGCCTCGCGCGCAGCTCCGGCCTCAGGTCGTCGATCTCGATGAGCCCGCCGTCCGCACACAACGCAACCCCGCGTCGCACCTCGTTCTCGAGTTCGCGGACGTTATTCTCGCTCCAGTCGTAGTTCAGGAACAGCTCCCTGACCTCGCGGGAGAAACCCCTCACGCTCTTGTCCTCGAGACGACCGTACATGTCGAGGAAGTGCTCCATGAGGAGAGGTATGTCCTGCGGTCTCGCGCGCAGCGGAGGGATCTCGATGACGAACGTGCTCAACCTGTAGAAGAGGTCGGCGCGGAACGTGCCGTTCTGCACCTCTTCTCTGAGATCACGGTTGCTCGCCGAGATCACGCGGGCGTCGCTGGTCCTGACCACGCTCTCCCCCACGCGACGGTACTCGCCGCTCTGGAGGAAGCGCAGCAGCTTGACCTGCAGCTCGGGGCTCATCTCGCCGATCTCGTCAAGAAAGAGAGTCCCGCCCGAGGCAACGGCCACGAGCCCTTCCCTGTCGCGGTCGGCGTCAGTGAACGCGCCCTTGACGTGCCCGAACAGCTCGCTCTCCTGGAGGTTGGGCGGGACGGCGCCGGAGTTCAGCGCGACGAACCGACCCTTGGCGTCCGAGCCGTAAATGGTGCGGGCGAGCACGTCCTTGCCGACACCTGACTCACCAAGGACCAGAATGGGAATGTCGCTGCCCTTCAGACGTTCGACGCTCGCCAGGATACCCAGCATGCCCGTGTCTCGGGTTATGAACTCGCTCGAGGGAGTCTCGACCCGCTCGCCGGCGTCGGTTCCTGCTGCGATCGCGGGGACGCGGTCGGCGTGCAGCAGCATGAGCATGTGCGCCGCGGCGCCCATGAACTCAATGTCGTCGCTCCCGAACGAACCCTCCCGGCGGTCCGCGTAGAGCGCCCTGCAAACTGACGAGCCGGCCTCGCCGGCCGCAGGGAACACGGCCGCGGATGCCAGACCGTCGGGCGCCGACGCGCCGGCCAGGACCACGGGCTTCGAACAGGACGAACTCTCGACGATCGACCGGACGACCCTGCGCGCCTCCGCAAGCCGGCGCCCGGTCCTGTCGAACGAGGTGACCACAGCGGGCAGTTCGCCCGGCCGCGCCTCGAACAGAACGAGACGGTCAGCCGAGACCGCGCCGGCGATCCGCGACGCCATGTCGTGTAGCGTGTCGGCGGTAACGTCTGTGTCGTACAGGCGCCTGTAGCCCTCGGCGATAACAGCGTATCTGCCTGGAGGCGCCACGACGGCCGCGGCCAGCTCCATGTCGATCTCGCGAAGGAGAGACGAAGACTCGGCGAGGGCATCGTCCTCGCGTGCGACCTGGAACGAGGTCCTGGCCCGCTCCAGCCACTCCCTTGCACGCCCCTGCTCTCCGGCCGTGCGGAGGGCCCTCGCGCGCTCCAGACGGCAGCGGCCAACCCAGTACTCGGCGCCGATTCTCAGAAAGAGCTCTTCTGCCGCGAAGAGCCTGGCCTCTATGCGTTCGATCGGCACGTCGTCATCGACCGCGGAAGCAGCAATGCCCACGCCGGCCACGAGCGACGTCCTCGCGAGTTCGAAAGACTCGCCGGTCCGCCGCAGGGCCTCCTCGGCCGCGCGGATGCGTTCGCGCGCTCCCGCCCTGTCTCCGCGAGCGAAGAGGATGCCCGCCAGGACGCGCATGGCCGCGCCCTCCTCGAGCCTGTCGCCCAACCTGGCCGACAGCTCGAGAGACTGCGCGCAGTCGCGCTCGGCCTCGTCCAGCCGGCCGACTGCG
>CAYNQF010000027.1:0-10600 GCA_964399265.1 uncultured bacterium
ATAACCACCGGCAGCTGCTTCTCACGATGGTACGCAAGAGCGAGGAACTCGTCAATCGCCTTCGAGGACGAGTACCCCCACCTGCTTATCGTGGTCGACCCCAGTACCCTGTCGTCCTCCTCCTTGCAGGGCTGATGGTTGGCCTTGCCGTATATCTCGGAAGTCGAGAAGATCATGACCTTCTTCTTGGCGTCGTTGGCTTGCTGGAGGACGATCTCCGTCCCGCGGATGTTCGTCTCGAGCGACTTGAGCGGGTTGTCGATGATGTAGGCCACGCCCACGGCAGCGGCGAGGTGAAAGACGACATCGCACTTCGCCATGAGGTCGGCCACGACCCTCTCGTCGAGAATCGTGTCTATCACGTAGTCGAACTTGGGGTCGCCTTCCAGGTGAGCGATGTTCTCGAAACGACCGGTCGACAGGTCGTCCACAACCTGCACGGAGTCACCGCGCTTGAGGAGAGCCTCAACAAGATGAGAACCGATGAAACCGGCGCCGCCGGTTACGAGAGCGTTCATGTAAGCCCCGCGAGTGTCTAATCCTAACGAACCACCGTACTTCTTGGACGTGCGTCACCAGGCCCCGATTCACGGGGCCATCACACCACACTACGATACAGCGCGATTCGCCCCCGGGCAACCGATTTCGTGGTCGCCGGGGGCGTTCCGTTGCATATGGTGTGCCTCGGCGCGGGTGCACCCGGCCCGCTACTCCCCTCCCGCTCCGGGACCGACGGACGGCGCGATCCTCGCCACGGCGATCCAGTCGCGCCCCATGTCCACGAGGGAAATGTCGTCCGACGCAACTCCGGCACGGGCGAACAGGTGCTCGACCTCTCGCCTCGAGTAGAAACGAACGAAGCTGCGCGAGAGCAGGAACCTGAGCTTCCTTGTCGGCACACGCCACTCCCACCTCTTCGGGAACGAGGCGAAGATGCGCCCGGAGCACGACGCTACCATCTTGGCCAGTTCGGGATAGGGAGATTCGAAGTAGTCGAAGTAGCCGGTCGCCAGCACTACGTCAAAACGCTCACCGGACCGGAAGTCGGCGAAGGACGAGACGTGGAACTCGCATCTGTCGGTGAGCCCCCGCGCCTCCGCCTCCGCCGTCGCTATGGCTATCATCTCGCGCGCGAAGTCGACACCCACGACGCGCGTGGCGCCGCGTCGTGCCAGCTCGAGCGCGTACCGGCCAGAGCCGCATCCCACGTCGAGAACACTCCAGTCGCCCGGGACCGGCGCCAGGTTGCAGACGAGCCTGAAGCGCTCGACGACCACCTGTCTGAACACGCGGTCTATGATCCGGTGCAGGAGCGGTTTCCGCCGCTCGTAGACCTCGTCGAAGCGCCCGGCCGCGCGGTCGAAATGCTCACGTACTGCGTCGCTACCGGACCCGGCTTCGGGTCGAAGTCCGGGATCCCGTACCTCCAGTTCCTGACCGGGAAGACGCTCGAGTCGCAGTCGAACCCAAGTTCGGCCAGAACGTCGAGGGCCCACAGGGAACGCTCGGTGACCGAGAAGTAGGCCGCCCGGTACGACGTGACGGCCTCACCGGATGCGTCCTCGATCGCCTTCTTCGCGTCCGCGGTTTCGCGCCTGAACCTGTCGGGCGTCATCGAGTAGAGCAGGTCGTGTGACCAGCCGTGGCAGCCGATCTCGTGCCCCCGCTCCACCAGCGCACGGACAAGGGGGCCTGCTCCCTCGCCACCGGGCCGAGAAGGAAGAACGTCGCGCGCACCGAGTGCGCATCCAGAAGCGACGTCAGAACGTCCATTCCGACACTCAGACGCCGCTCGGCCCCGGCCCTCACCGAGGCATCTATGGGAATCCCGTCGAACCAGTCCTCAACGTCGACGGTAAAGGCGTGCAGGAAGGAAGCGCCTCCTTGAACCGACCACAGCGCTCGCTCAGGTTCTCTCGCCCCTGAGCGTGGCGATGATGTCGTATCTCGTGGTCGCTCTCAGGAGGAGAACGACACCCGCGTAGACCGCTACCACGAGCAGAAGAGCGACAAGGAAGCTCGCCACACCGTGTTCCGGGCCCGTCAACACGAGGTAGCCGTGCGCCGACGCCGCCGCGACGACAGCCGCCGACACCGGCGGCACGAGCTCAGCGAGATACGACCTCGCGCCGAGTCCAACCACGCGCATGACCGCGTGCACCACGATGGGCACATTGACCGCCGCCGCGAAGACGACGGCGATCGACGCGCCGACGACGCCCCACGTAGCCGTCAGCGGGTATATCACAACAGCCAGTGTCACCAGGTGTATCAGTGTCAATCTCGTCAGCACTTCGGGCCTGCCCACCCCGTGGAACACCGGGCCGGCCGTCGCACTGACCGCCCTCAGGAAACCCCACACGGCGAGTAGCTGGAGCGGCACGATCATAGGTAGCCACTGGTTCGTCTCCGGCGTGCCGAGGAACAACCGAACGAACACGGGCCCGAGGACGATGATGCCCGCCGACAGCGGCGCGGCCAGGAACAGATTCACCCTGACCGTCCGCAGGAACGCGCGGGCCAGACGCCTCGGTTCAGACTGCAGCTTGGAGTATGCGGGGAACGCCACGCTGGATATGACGCGGGTGATCTCGGTCGCCGGCGCGCTGCCGTACATGTACGCCATTCTGTAGAACGCCAGGGGTGACATGCCGAGCATGCGGCCGACAAGAACGTCGTCCCCCTGCATCAGCACGTAGCGCAACATCTCCGCGCCCCACACCCACCTACCGAATCCGACGAGCCTGCCGACGCGTCCACGCTCGATGTGAAAGTGAACCCTCGGAGCCACTACGTGCGACACGACGAGCCGCATGGCATTGCCGGCGAGAAGGCCGAGCACCAGGGCCCACGCGCTTCGGAGCGTCAGCGCCGCTATGAGCGACACCGTTATGTCCGCGGCGGTGCCGCTCATCATGTACGCAAACTGCTGGCCGAAGCGCAGGTGCTTCTGGAACCGGACGACCCCTATGTTCGTGAATCCCTGGAGGGCCGCGTTGACGCCGACCGCGGCGACGAGCGGCGAGGCGCCCGGGTCCTTGAAGAACGCTGCAACGGCCGGCGCCGCAAGCCACAGCAGCAGCGCTATGACCGCTCCGCGTATCGCCTGAATGGTCCAGGCCGTGTCGAGGTAAGGCGATATCCGGCCCTCCTGCCGCACGAGGGCCTCCTGGAATCCGGTTCTCGACAGGGACTCGACGAAGAAGAGAGCGAGGACGGATATGCCGAAGCGGCCGAAGTCGTCGGGCGACAGCATACGGGCGAGCACGGTCATCCTGACGATCCACACGAGACGGTCGACCGCCCTGAGACCCAGCACCCAGAACCCGCCCCGCACGACCCTGCCGTGCAGTGGAGGCTCGGGCTGCGTCCGCTCCACTGCGGGCGGGTCCTGAGCGTCGTCCCCCGGTCTCCTCAGTAGCCAGCGCCGCATCGTCTGACGCCTCCTGCTGCGTCCGCATGGAACTCCAGGCATCTTCCCGACGGGTGCGCCGGAAGACAGAACCACGGGCGACCGCCGCGGCCGGTCCTACGCCGGACGGGGGGTCGCCGCGCGATTGTAGCACGAGGACCTTGACCGCGAAAGCGCACGGCCTCTCACGGCAACGCGCCGACGCGCCTTGCGAAGGAGCCCGGGAGCGTTGTATCATCCCGCCGGTGCGACGGCCGAGTCGCCCCTCGCGCCACCGGGCCTCGGGCAGCTGCGCTCTGTGAAAAGACGGAGACCCTCTTGGACGCGAATATCCTGTTCGATGCGAGACTAGCTCTGGAGCGCCCGACCGGGATCGGCCGCTACATCGCATCGCTCGTGCCCGAGCTGGTGAGGCTGGCCCCGCAGATCTCGTTCCACCTGCTGAGGCGCGCGGAGCCCTGGCCGGACTACCGCCTGGAGTCGCTGAGCGCGCCCAATCTGACCCATCACGTCACGGACCTCCCACACATGGCACTCCGCCAGCAGCTGGCGCTTCCCAGACTGGCTCGAGACCTGGGAGTGGACCTCCTGCACTATCCTCATTTCGACGCTCCCGTCGGCGCCAGGGACGTTCCGGTCGTGGCCACGATCCACGACGCGAAAGAGCTGCGGGGCGGGCAGGAGAGCAACCTGCCCCTCCACAAGAGGTTGGCCGTTCGGTTGCTGACAGAGCGCACGCTGCGAGGAGCGGCAGCCGTCATAGCCGTATCGCGGGCCACGGCGCAGGCGCTCGACGCGATCGTGTCCGGCAGCTCACAACGCATCACGGTCGTCTACGAAGCCGCCGACCCCGACTTCGGGCCGGCGTCGGGCTCCGCGGTCGACGCTCTCCGCTCCTCGCGCTCCCTCGAGAGGCCGTTCGTGCTGAGCGTGTCCGAGCGGCGGCCGCACAAGAACATCGATGGGTTGGTGCGCGCCTACGCGCGGTCGAGGACGAAGACCACTCACGACCTCGTCATAGTCGGTAGGCCGTGGCGCAACTACAGGGGCCCCGAGAGGACCGTCGAGGAACTCGGGCTGGACGGTGCCGTTCGCATCCTGGGAGACGTCGCGCACGATGAGCTCGTCGCGCTATACACGGCCGCCGACGTCTTCGTGCTCGTCTCGTTCCACGAGGGATTCGGACTGCCACTCCTGGAGGCCATGGCGTGCGGAACGCCGGTGGTCGCCTCTCGGACCTCGGCGGCGGGAGAGATTACCGGCGAGGCCGGTGTCACCGTGGACCCGAGCGACCCGGTGTCGGTGGCGGATGGTATGGACAGGGTAGTGCACGATCGCCGGCTTCACGATTCGCTCGCGGAGCGCGGCCGAGTGCGGGAGGCCGAGTTCACCTGGGAGCGCGCCGCGTCGGAGACCCTGGACGTCTATCGAGCGGTGCTGGAGTCGCGCAGGGCTCGGCTCCGGGCCTGATCCTCTCCCCGTCCGGACGGCTCGCCCGAGCGGTCGGACCGACATGCCGGCTCGCCGGCGCCTGCCATGAGCTCTCCGAAGAGGCGCTCGAAGCTGCGGATCATCTCGCGCTCGGAGAAGGAACCGTCAAACTCCTCCGCCGCGGCGGTGCTCATCGTCTTCCGATGGGAGTCGTCGGTTATCAGCCGATCCAGACGCGAGACCATGTCGTCGACCGCCCCTGGAGACACGAGATAGCCGTTCCTGCCTTCGATCACGCTCTCCTCGATTCCCGCGATGTCGTACGTCACAACCGGCACGCCAGACGCCAAGGATTGCAGCACGACGCGCGGAAGTCCCTCCCAGAGCGAGGTCAGGATGAACAGGTCGAACGCGCGGAGGAGGTTCGGCACGTCGTCGCGCAGGCCCAGCAGCTCGAGCCGGTCACCGATGCCGGCCGACGCGATCTCTTCCTCGATCTCGTCTCTCATCGGACCGTCCCCGACGTAGACGAAGCGGACTCCTTCGTGTCTCAACAGGACGGCGGATGCGACGCGGATGAAGTCCTGTGGATTCTTCTGCGGCGCAAGGCGCCCCACCGAGCCGATGAGAATCTCGTCGGGACCGACGCCCAGCGCGCGGCGGGCCTCGAGCCTGGCCACATCGTCGCCGCGGAAGACTTCGAGAGGAATCCCACTCCTGATCAGTCGGTACTTCGAAGGGCGACCGATGCCCGCCTCGACCCCCACACGCGTGGTGCGCTCAGACACTGGAATGAGCACCTCTGAGATCCAGTACAGCACACGCTCGATGCCCACGTAGCAGCCGCGGACGAGAGGATGCATGCGCTCGTTGAATCCCCAGCCGTGCAGCATGTGCGTGATGTGCGGAACACCCGCCAGCCAGGCAGCGATCCTGCCCACCACGCCGGCCTTTGAGCTGTGGGTCACGACGATGTCGAACCGGTCACGCCTCATCCGGCGGGCAAGCTCGAACGTGACCAACAGGTCCTTGACGGGGCTGATCTCTCGCACCAGCCGCGGAAACACCGTCACATTAACCCCGCGCCGCTTCGCTTCGTCGAACAGAGACCCCTCGGGACCCGTCTGCGGACCGGTCCACAGCTCGCACGCATAACGAGCGCGGTCGACGCCGGCCGTCGAGGCGATGGTGCACTCCTGCGCCCCGCCGACGATCAGTCTCGTGATCACGTGCAGCACGCGGACTCTGTCGTCGACGGGCCGGGAGGAATCGGTCATTCCAGCTCCTTGCCACCGCCCGCGCCCACTCGCCGCGGATCGGAGGCCGATGATAGCAGTCGCGACGGGTGCCCGCGCTGTCCGGAGCCCTCGGGCGTCCAGTCGAATGATCGCAACCGCCGCGCTAGTTCGCCGTAGATGTCCGCCCGTGACCGGGAGGACGGGCGACCGCCGATGATACCACACTTCGCATCCAGGCCATAGAGCCCGGCGCGGAAGCGCAGCCGGACCGCCCAGAGCCGCGCCACCCGTTCGCTCGGCACGCCTTCTCCGTCGCAGAAGTAGATGAAATCCGAAAGCAACCTGGCCGCGAACGCGCTCCGCTCCGACTTCTTGGTCGAAGCTCCCCTCGCGTGATCGAACACGGCTCCCGTGCACACTCCGACCTGCTGCCCTTTGTCGGCCACCCTTCGACACCACTCCGCGTCCTCGTTATACAGGAAGTAGTTCTCGTCCATCGGTCCCAGGAGTTCGAGAGCCTCTCTACGAAGACACATGACTGCTCCCGAGACCGCAGGAACCGCGGCCACTCCTCGATGTCCGACGCGGCGAAGGACCTGCGCTCTGAACTTGCTCGGGCAAGCCGGCAGGAAGAACCCCTCTCTCAGTATGTCCGACGGCGTCGGAAGGGCGCGCGCGGTGTCGGGTGTCACCCTGCCGTTCGGGTCGACCAGCACGCCGCCGACCAGGGCAAAGCGCCCGTCGTCGCGTGTCGACCGCAGCAGCTCGCTGAGCGCGCCGTCCCTCGGTCGAACGTCCGCGTTCATCACCGCCAACACGTCGCCTCCTGCCTCGGCGAGACCCGCGTTCACGCCCGACGCGTAGCCCCGATTCACATGGGCCCGCACGAGCGTCGCGGTTGGGACGCGGCTCTCGATGAGCCGGTCGCTGCCGTCCTGAGACGCGTTGTCGACGACCACAAGGTCAGCCTTGGAGCGCATCGCGTCTGCCCCCAGCTGCGCGATCGCCTCGACCGCCTCCGGACCGCCGTTGTAGTTGACGACGATGACGCTCGCCTTCATCTCGTCTCCAACTCCCTGTACACAGCCTCGTACTGCTTGAGCGTCTCACGCATGTCCAGACTCCTGCGCGCGAAGTCTAGGCAGCGCCGGCGAGCGTCCGCGCTCGCCAACCCGCCCTCACTCAGAGACTCGAGCACGACCTGTGCCGCCCCGGCCGGGTCATCGATGTCGACGAGAAGTCCCAGCCCCTCGGCCTCGATCCAGTCACGCGTGTCGCCGATTCCGCCGCCCGCTATCACGGGGAGGCCGGCCGCCATGTACTCGCTGAACTTGACCGGCGCGCAGACCTGCTTCGATACGTCGTCGTCGACCAGCATCAGGCCGACGTCGGCGGCCGACAACAGCTCCGGGATGTCCTCGACGCTGGAGGAGAAGACCTCCACGCGGTCTTCCGGCAGGCCGGCTTCGACCGACAGCCGCCTCACGTAGTCCGTGTCGCTGTAGGCCGAGACGACCAAGCGGGACTCGGGAGCAGCCCTGAGCACTCCGGCCATGAGCTCAACCGTCGCGTCGAGCCTGTGCCACCTCGCTGTCGAGCCAACGTAGATAAAGACCAGACTGTCACTCCAGCCACGCGCCTCGCGCGTCGCCTTCCTTCCTGGCCGCGCAACCTCAAACCTGGAGAGATCCACGCGATTGGGAATCACGATGAGTCTCGCCGGGTCGATCCTTGTCGCCAAGTCACTGCGAGTCAGTAGGTGCGAGCGAAATCGCTCCGATACAACGATGATCGCGTCCGCGTTGAGTATGAGCCGTCGCTCGAGCCAGCGCGCGAAGGAGAGCTTCGCGGAACCAGGTTTGAGCGCCCCCTCCAGAAGGTACTCGTCGACGAATAGCCCGCGCATGTCGAAGAGGAGCCTCACGGGCACGACTTGCGCCGCCAGGAGCGCCATCAGTCCCGGCACGTAGCTTCTCGCATGAACGATCCTCGTGCCCCCGAACAGGAAGCTCACGACCACGGCGAGCGCGCCGAGCGGCACCTCCAGCCAGCGCGTTCCTATCATGGGCAGCGGCGTGTGCGCGATGCCGTGGCTCCGAAGCCAGGAACGGACGCGGTCGTACGACAACGCGTCCTCACGCGTGCGGCTCCCGCGTCTCGGCTCGAAGGACATGACTGAGAACGGCCTGTCGCCGCAGAGTGCGACGACCTGCTCTAGCCCGTGCAGGCGGGGTATCCGCGCAGTCAGGCTCTGGCGGAACAGGTAGAGAACTCGGGAAGCGCTACTCATCGCCCCTCCCGTTGCACGGCGGCGGGCGCTCCCGGCTGCGGCAGAGCCCGGTCGCCGGCCTGGCTCATCCGCTCGGCCACGGCCAACAGCGTCCACAGCAGATAGTTGTTCGCCGGCGCGGCCGCAGGGAAGAACTGCGCCTGCAGGTAGAAGGCGGTCCCGCCGATCAGGAGAGCCGCGCGTGGCCACGAGCCGTCATCTTCCAGCCCGCGCTTGAACACGTTCCGGAAGAAGATGACGCAGATCGCGAGCATCAGGAGCAGCCCAGGAATACCCAGTGCCACGGCTCTCTGCAGGAAGTAGTTCTCCGCCGCGAAGGCGACCTGCTGTGCGCGCGTCACCCGGTATCGCCCCTCCAGCGCGCTCCTGATGCTGCCCCACCCTACACCCGTCAGAGGGTGGTCGCGCATGACCTCGACCGCCTGCCGATAAGTGATGAACCTCGCAGCCACCGTCAGCGCGTCGCCCGTCACGACGTTCTCGACCTTCCGGACGAGGGCCGTGGGCGAGACCAGAAACACCACCACGATGGCCACGGGCACGAGTACCACAACCGACCTGCGCTTGCGGAAGACGACTGCGGCGGCCGCCGCCGCTCCCATCATGCCGAGCAGACCTCCCGCCGAGTACGTGAAGAGGTTGCATATCACCGAGAGCACGCCGGTCGCCGCGAGCAGAGCCTTCACCTGGCGCGCGAGCCTGGCTGCCAACAGCCCCGCCGCGAGTCCTAGCCCTACCGACAGATACTGAGAGAATCTGAGCGGGTGGTTGAACGTCGAGAAGACCCGCACGTGAGGATGGTCGCCGAGCCCGTAGGCGATCAGCTTGTTGCCCCAGTGTGGGAGTTCGGCGCTGATCGGGAGGAGGGCCTGGTAGATGCCGTAGATGGCGGCGGGCGCAAGGCCAAGCACGATCGCTGCGAGCGTTCGGGTCGCCACCTTTCCGCTCCTCACGATCTCGTAGGCCAGGTAGAAGAACGCGAGCTGGCAGACGAGCCGGAAGACCGCCGCGGCTCCCCACCCGAGCCGGGACGCGGTGTACAAGCCTCCGACGCTGAGGGCGAGAATGACGAGTCCCAGACGGAATGTGAGGCTGTGCTTGAGGATGGCCGTCAGGCCGCGCTCGTAGACGACAACCACCGCCAGCGTCAGCAGGAGCACGTCGCCGAAGTAGAGCGTCATCGTCCCGATGACGTCCACCGCAAGAGCTTCTCTCAGGGGGATCGAAGCCACGAGAGCATACCAGAGACCGTGCCTGACCCCGAAGCGCAGGACGAGCAAGACGGTGGCTGCTGCCGCGAGGACGAGGGCGGACACCTCCAGCGGACGGAACGCCACGGCGAGCGCAAGCGCCGTGAGCACGAGCGCCGTCAGCAGCCACGGGGTCCGCAGGAGGTCCCGGCCGGGGATTCGGGTCATGCCCGGACCTCCCTAGTCTGCTTCTTCATCCGGGCCCCGCGGCGCACCCCATGCGCGCATGCGGCGCGCGCAGCGCGCGAGCGCGGGGGGAACTCTCACTCCGTCGGTCGACTCGCGCTCGGCGTACGACAGGAGCCCCTCGGCCATGAGTGCGACCGCAGCCGCGGCCACGAGCGCCAGAAGCGCCGTCAGGAGTACGATCAGTTTGCGTCTGGGCCGGTCGCGACGCTCAGGAGGAACGGCCTTGTCGAGGATGGTGATCACACGCAGATCCCTGACCTGCTCGGTCAGCGCCTGCTCGTATTCGGTTCTCAGGAACGCGTACACCTGCTCCTGTATCTTCACGTTGCGGGTCAGCTCCATGAGCTGGATCGCCAGCTCAGGGACGCTCCCGAGCGGAACGAGAACCCCGTCGACGTTCTGTCCGGCCCCGGTCAGGTCTTTGAGGTGCTTGTCCAGCTCGTCGATCTGCGCGTCGGCCTCCTGCATCTCCACCATTTCGTCGGTCGAGAACCGCCCCAGTACTCCTCGTCTGATGGACAGCTCGGTGCGCTCGGCCTGCAGTTTCGCGACCGCCTCAAGCGTCGCCTTGGTTTGCTCGGTCAGCTCGACGGTCTGGTGCTCCTCCTGAAACTGCTTGAGGTCGGCGGTCGACTCGTCCAGACGCAGTCGAGCCTCGTCGAGCGCGCTGCCGATCGAGTCGGCCGTCCTGCTCGCCTGCTCGATGCTGGTCGTGCGAATGTGATCATCGAGGAGACCGGCAAAGGAGTTCGCCATGTCCGCGGCGCGCTCAGGGTCGCGGTCCTCGACG
>CAYNQF010000027.1:10610-21085 GCA_964399265.1 uncultured bacterium
CGGATATCTCGATGAGTCCCTCCGGAGTCGTCTCGACCGTAACGTGATCGCCGAGCGTCCTGATCGCCCGACCGCGAGATCTCTCCCGATACGCCTTCGTGAGATCGTATTCGTCGACGATCCTGCCGCGGAGGCTCCTGCTCTTGACGATGCCGATCATGAGATCGGTCGCGGGAGTGTTCGAGACAAGGCCTCCGGCACCGAAATCGAACCCCGCCTGCGTGAAGATCTTGAGCACGCTGCCGCGTGTGCCGGTCTCCTCCGGAGGCATGAGAACCGTGTTCGCCTTGTACCACGAGGGCAGTATGAGGCTAACGATGAGGGCGCAGACGACGGCCACCACCGTAACGCGGATGATCATTGGGCTCCAGGCGAGGATGACCTGGAACAGCGGCTTCTCACGTTCCATGTGATGTCGCTTCCTCGGATGAGGCCGGCGTCCGAGCGCGGGAGATGGTCCTTCCGCATTCAGGCGTCGTGCGGTACGAATGTCAGGGCGCGCGGCCCGGGTCTCAGTTCGTCGAAGCCTGCTCCACCACTAGGTAGATCGTCGCGAGCGATGAGACGAAGGCCACGATATCGCGCGCGTTCGCCCACCAGTCTTCCTCTGGCTTCTCGGGGACCCATATCTCGTCCCCAGGGTATATCTCCTTGGCGCGGCGGGCTCGGAACCGGTGCCCCGTGCCGTCGCGTATCACCATGACCCTTCCCTTGTTCGCGTCGTCAGTGTAGCCCCCGGCAAGGTCGATGTAGTAGCCGTAGCGCTTGTCGGGTTCGTACCGCACGTGTCCCGGCATCATCACCTGTCCGCTGACGAGCACGGTCTGCTGTGCCGTAGGGAAGATGATCCTGTCGTTGTGCCTGAGAAGAGGATCCTCGGTCTCCTTGCCCGCCAGGAGCGCCGGGAAGTCGACCACCACGCTCCGCTTGTCCTGACGATAGCGGGTCTTGAGGTAGGCGTATTCCATCTCGGTCATTCGATCGACCGGCGTGTCCATCAGCCTCTCGAGCTCGGGGTCCGGCTCGTCGTCCGGTCTCGCGCGAATGACGAGGGCGTCCCGGAGCGAGGCTCTTGGAGTCGGTCCCCCGGCGCGGCTCACGACGTCGGAGACCCTGTCCATACCTTCGTTGATGCCGTAGTACCCGGGGAAGTTGACCTCGCCGTCAACCCTCACGAACTGTGCCTCGTGCCAGTCGCCGCGAAAGGGCACGTAGAGCTGGTCGCCGGGACGGATCCGGAAGGCTCTGTTCGCCACGTCGTAGAGGTCCAGGGGCATGGGCTCGGTTGTGATGTCATCGACGAACCGCCGCAGCTCCGAGTCGCGTGGCACGGCGGCACGGTCGAACCCGCCCGCGAGCTCGACGAGCGACCAGGCCGTATCCCCATCGACGAATTCGTAGTCTCCCGGTCTCGCCACCGCCCCCATGACATGGACGTACTCGGTCTCGTGCGGCACGAATATGACGTCTCCGTCGAGTATCGGCGCATCAGCGTCGACGTCACCAGCGTTCACGTATCTCGTGAGGTCGACGCGCTGGGACCCTCCCGAACGCCTGGTCACGGTGATGTTCCGCGTGCTCGCCCTGTCGAGCAATCCACCGGCGCGGGCGATCAGGTCACTGGCGGTCTCAAGGGCCGTCGCGACGTAGGCCCCCGGGCTCTCCACCTCGCCCAGCACATTGACGCGTATACGCCTGAGACCGGTGAGGGAGACGCTGAACTCCACGTTCCTGTAGACCCGCGACAGCTCGTCGGTGATGAGCCTCCTCGCGGCGTCGAGGGTCATGCCGGAAACGGGCACGGACGCGACGCCCGGCATCACTAGGTTGCCGTCGGGTGCCACCGAGACCTGCGAGGAAACGATCTCGGGTCCCCAGATCATGAGGGTGAATCTGTCTCCCGGCCCTACGATGTAGGTGTCCGCGTCGACCGGCCCTCTGAGCGCCATGTCGAACGGCTGTTCCCTCAATGAGTTCATCTGGGGCTCGGGCGCCTGTTCCGCCGGCGGCGATGTCGCCGCGCAGAGCATCGATGGCGCCAGGAGCAACAGGATGAAGAGCGCGTGTCTCATTGTCCCTCTCCCGAACGGGTCGGAGTCGTCCGCGGCCTACGTCGATCGGTGCGGTGGTCGACGGCCACCCGGGCGACGCGCGTCGTCACCCGTCCTTGCGGTCCCAATCGTAGGGGATGTCGCTGCTGTGAGGATCGACGCGGAACTCGTCGGGCTCATCGTAGTTGTACGTCTCTGTCGGGCAGTTGACGAGGAACGCAGGCTGGTCCCCTATTGCCTTCATGCCGTGAAGGACGCCTGGTGGTATGACCACAAGCAGCGGGTTCAGCTCTCCGACGAAGAACTCGTTCACCTCGCCCCTCGTGGGCGAGCCCGGCCTGTCGTCGTACAGAACGACCTTCATCATGCCCCTGACAATGGTGAAGTAATCGGTCTGAACCTTGTGGTAGTGCCAGCCCTTCACTACACCCGGGTACGCCGCAGACAGGTAGACCTGCCCGAACCTCTCGAAGATGTCGTCGTCGGAGCGCAGCATCTCCATGAGGTAGCCCCGCTCATCCGGAATGAGCCTGAGTTCCTTCCACCTCACCCCGTCGATCAGGCGCTTCGCCCGGACGCCCCTGGGAAGACCCCGCCCCTCGCCACCGGTCTCTCGAACTGACATTGCCTCTCTCCCGACCCCGGACCGGCGGACGTTGCTCCGCTCCTGCCCGGCATCCGAAAGGTCCGCGGGAGCTAGCGGCCCCGCGGCCTGCCCCGTCCCACGCCTTCGAATCTGAATCCCAGCGGCTCGAAGTCGTCGGGGCCGTACACGTTCCTGCAGTCCACCACCGACGGCTCGGCCATGAGCCCCTTGATCCGCTCCAGGTCCAGCCGCCTGAACTCATTCCACTCGGTCATGAGAACCAGCGCATGGGCTCCGGACGCCACCTCGTACGCGTCCCCGACGTATTCTATATCGGGCATCATCGCGCGCGCGTTGTCCATGGCCACCGGGTCGAACGCGCGGACCCGTGCCCCGCGCTTCGTGAGACCCTCGACCAGAACGATCGACGCGGCGTAGCGCATGTCGTCCGTGTTCGGTTTGAAGGACAGCCCCAGAACGCCGATCGTCTTTCCGGAGACGTCACCACCGACGGCTTCCACCACCTTGTCGACCATGCGTTCCTTCTGCTCGCGGTTGACGTCCATGGCCGCCGCCACTATGCGGGCGTCCTTCCCCGCGGCCTCGGCTATCCTCACGAGCGCCATCGTGTCCTTCGGGAAGCAGGAGCCGCCGTATCCGGCTCCCGCGTGGAGGAACTTCGGACCTATCCGCTTGTCGAGACCCATCGCGTAAGCCACGCCCTGTACGTCGGCTCCCACGGCCTCGCATATGTTGGCGACCTCGTTGATGAACGAGATCTTGGTCGCGAGGAAGGCGTTCGAGGCGTACTTGATGAGCTCGGCGGTCTCCGGCGTCGTCTCGACGGTCGGCGTCTTGATGAGGTAGAGCGGCTTGTAGATGCTGCGCATCGCCGATATGGCCCGGTCGTTGTCGGCTCCGACGACCACCCGGTCCGGCCTCATGAAGTCGCCGACGGCGGAGCCCTCTCTCAGGAACTCCGGATTCGAGACCACGTCGAAATCGTGCGGCGACGACTGGTTGTCCCTGATGATGCCGGCGATCCGTCGCGCCGTCCCGACGGGAACCGTGCTCTTCTGCACCACGAGGCGATAGCCCGTCATGTGCCTGCCTATCTCGACGGCCACCGAGTCGACCTGTGACAGGTCGACCGCGCCCCCCTCGCCCTCCGGCGTGCCGACGGCACAGAAGATGACGTCGCTCTCGGCGATGGCGCTCGCGATGTCGGTCGTGAAGGAGAGCCTGCCCTCCCTCACGTTGCGCTCGACGACCTCGGAGAGACCGGGCTCGTAGAACGGTATCTGCCCCCGCGAGAGGGTCTCTATCTTCTCGTCTAGGCGGTCGACGCACACGACGCGATGGCCGAAGTCGGCGAGGCCGGCTCCTCCCACCAGACCCACGTAACCAGTACCCACGACAGCTATCTTGTGCACGAAGTCGACGCCCCTTCCTCAATGGTCACGGAGGTCCGGACCGCGTCGGTTCCGACCTCGATAGGCCCCAGCAGCGCCCGCTGTGACGACAGGTGCAGCGAAACGTCGCGCCGGCCGGCACGAGAGAGGGCCTCCCGCGCCGCTGCCATGGCGAGATCGGGTACGTTGTTCTCGTCGGAGAGGTGCGCGAGAACGATCGCGGAGACTGGCGCATGGCGAAGAGACGCAACCTCGGCCGCCGCCGCGTCGTTCGAAAGGTGTCCGACGTTGCTCATGATGCGCTTCTTCAACGACCACGGATACGGCCCGTCCGACAGCATCCGCTCGTCGTGGTTGAACTCGAGCACCAGGCAGTCGGCGTCCGACAGATGGCGCCTGACCGCCCTGCTGACTATGCCCAGGTCGGTCGCTATCGTCACGCGCGACGAGCCGTCTGAAATGGAGAAGCCGACGGGGTCGGCGCAGTCGTGGCTGGTCACGAACGGATGCACTCTGAAGCAGCCGACGCTGAACTCCCTGCCGGCCTCTATGTAGACCCGCTGCGGCAGGTCGCCCACGCGCCCGGAGACGCGATCGTGCGTCCCGCGGGTGGCGTAGACCGGCGCCGAGAATCGTCTTGCCACGGGGCCGAGCCCACTCACGTGGTCGGAGTGCTCGTGAGTCACGAGCACCGCCTCGAGCAGACCCGGATCGACGCCCACCCGTCCCGCGCCCTCGGCAACCCTCCGCGCGGAGATCCCGGCGTCGACGAGGAGGTGCGTCTCTCGCGAGGAGACGAGTATCGCGTTGCCCGAGCTTCCGCTGGCAAGGACGGAGATACGCAAGTGAGCGCTCCCTGTGATGGCACGCGGCCGACCGGAGTCTCGTCGCGAGAAGACACGCCGGTACGCTTTCCGGGCACGGAACCGCTGCGAGCGGTGCACGAACCCGGCCCCGCAAGCTACCACACGTCGGCCGAACGGGTCAAAGCGTTTCCTCAACGGCGGACGGCGGACGGTCGAAGCCGTGGCCGCGGCGGCCGCGCCGCTCCTTGGTGTCGGTCAGGGCCATCACCACGAGCGCGGCCAGAACCGCGATGACGATCACCCACCCTGCCGAGCGAGCCACCAATGGAGCCTCTCACGATTCGGCCACCCGAACGGACGCAGCTTCGGGTGGCCTTGCTCATGGTTGCCCGGAGGCTATTCGTCCTGACCGGGTCTCCGTTGAGCGTCGATGTACTGTGATATGAGCCTCTCGAACCGGCTCTTGTAGATCAGGTCGAACTTGTCCATGAGGTCCGGGATGATCTCCTGGGCCTCTCTGCGTACCCTCTGTGCCAGAACGGTCGCTTCCTGCCGGTTGAGCCGCCCGCCCATGATCTCCTCGCAGGCGCTGTCCACGATCTCACGAAGGAGAACCAGCTTGGCCTCCTCCTGCGCCAGCAGCTCGGCCATCTCCCTGTCGTAGAGGTCGCTCGTCATGTGGATGTTGCTCCATCAGTGCGTGTTGAGAGGGGATTCTACTCCGTCCGAGTATTCTATGTGGCCGGCGCGGCCGGGTCAAGACAGAACGCCGCGGACTTGACACGCCCGAACCCGCGGGCGTAGGCTCGCCCTAGCAGGGATTGCAGTCGTCTGAACCCCCACTAACGGAGAGTCCACTCGATGAGGGTCCTGTCTTTCACTCTGGCCGCCGTGGCGGCGGCCGTCTTCGTACTCGGGATCGCCGTGCACTTCCTCGGGGGCCGCTTCATAGCCGGGGTGGCTCCCATCACGCTGTGGCGCTTCTCGATAGCCTGCCTGGGATTCGCGATCTACCTGCACCTATTCGTCAGAGACAAGGACAGGGACAAGGAGTGAACAGGTAATGACCACCGCGAGACCCCGGAGCAGGATCCTCGGGATGGCGGAGTGGGCCGAGGGCCTGCCTATCTCCCTGGGCAGATGGCTGCTCGTGCTGGCGGCCATCGTCGTCCTGCGCCACTTCCTCGAGCAGACGTCAACCGACTCGAAGACGCTCTACTTCCTCTCCTACTTCATCCACTACCCGCTGGCCTACGTGGCGCCGCTGCTCGCGCTCTCGGTGGTTCTGTCCTCGTTCGCGCGGGAGAGAGTGGAGCGTGTCACCAGACTGATGCTCTTCGCGTGGCTTCTGACCCTTCTCCCGCCGCTCATCGACATAGTGGTTCACAAGGGCTCGGAGGCGCCGGAGCTGATCGGGTACCTCATCCCGAGGGGGTCGTCTCTCGGTGCAGCATTCCTCAACCTGCTGAACCCGGCCTACGAGAGGTTCCAGGGAACGACGACGGGCATCCGCGTCGAGGCCGGGCTCGGGTGTGTGTTGGGTGCGTACTACGTCTACCTGAAGACGCGGAGCGCCCTGCGCACGGTGCTCGCGTTCGTCGCCGTATACGTGACGATGTTCTTCTTCTTCGCGCTCCCGTCGATATCGCTCGCGGTAGCTCGGTTGTTCGGCGCCGACGTCGCGAACGTCTACCTGTTCCTCTTTGCCAAGGCCAACGTGCACAGGGCATTCGTGAACGCCACGCCGTTCGCAGTTTCGGACCTGTCGAACGCGCTGATAGACATGATCGTCCTGGCGCCTCTCCTGGCAGTCTGGTACAGGCTCTACGACGCCGGCAGGTTCAGGAAGCTTGTCGGGCGGATAGACATCCCGCAGACGGGTCTCCACCTCGCAGCGACCATGGGCGGGGCCGTCGCCGGAGCAAGGCTGCTGTTCGGTTCGACGGGGCTCTTCTCGGTGAGTCACGCGTTCGACGTCATCTCACTCATCGGCATCTTCGCGGCCTCGTTCTTCACGGCCCTGACGGCGGGCGCCCTACGCTCCATACACAAGATGCCCGACCGGCCTGCCGCTGAGCTGGACGAGCTTCGCACTCAGGCCGTATTCTTCCTCTCGTTCGCATCCTTGTTCGCCGTGTCGGTGAGCTACGTCTCGCTGACTTACGTTCTGGCGTCTCTGGCGGCGTGGTATCTCTACTACGCGCGGCCGTTCAGGCTGTCGAGATTCCCGCTGCTCGCGGGCTTCGTGGCCGGAGCGGCACTGCTGTTCATGTTCTCTCTTGGGTTCGCCGCCTACGCGGGCGCCTCGGCCTCGCTGTGGATGCCCGGAAGCCTCACCGCCCTCTGCCTCTTCATACCTACGCTTGCGCTGCTCGCGAGGGACGTCTGGTCACCCGGCGACGACAGGTGGAGCCTCTCGACGATGCTGCCGGACGGACGCGATCGCCTGGTGGCGGGCGCGGGCGTTTTCGTCGCGTCGCTGCTCCCGAGTGCGCTCCTGGCCTCCCCGATGCTCCTCATACCGGGAGCGGCGGTGGGAGCGGTCGGCTTCGCGGTCGTGGCGCGCGGCAAGCGGGAACGCATCCCGGCGTCGCTCGGAGGACTCGCGGCCGCCCTCGTCATCGCGGCCTGCCTGATGGGAGCCTGCGCGGCGCCGGTCCTCCAGCAGCAGCTCGAGCACCGCGGCTTCGCCGAGGTGAGCAGGAAGTCCGGGATGTTCTCTCTCTCTGGTGAGGCCGGCGGCGAGGCGACCGGAGACGCGATGCAGCAGGGACTGTCGCTGTTCGAGAACGGCGATTACGAAGGCGCCGTCGCCGCGTTCCGAGCGGCCATCGAGCAGGACCCCGAGAACGCTGACGCCTACGTGAGCGCGGGCAGCGCATACCTGAGGCTCGAGAGGCTGTCTGAGGCCGCACGGGCGTTCAGGAAGGCGATCGACCTGTCGCCGGACAGCGCGAGAGCGCACCTGGGGCTGGGCCAGACCTACCAGCTCTACGGAGACTACGAGTCCGCATTCTCCGAACTCAGCAAGGCGCTTGAGCTGGACAGGAACGATGTGGAGGTCGTCTACGCCCTGGCCGTCTTCTTCCAGAAGACGGGAAACGTCGAGCAGGAGGTGGCCGCGCTCGAGAGGACGCTCGAGCTCGACCCGACGCGATCGGTCGCGTACACACGGCTCGCCGAGCTGTACATAGGGAACGGAATGTTCCAGAAGGCGACGGACGTACTTCAGAAGGCGATCGAGGTGAACGCGCAGGTCGAGCAGGTCCACACGAGGTTGGCCGAGGCCTACTACAGGTCGGGCGACCTCGAGTCCGCCGAGCGCGAACTCCGTACTCAGATAGAGATCAACCCGAAGCTCGCTTCGCCGCACGCGATACTGTCCAGGATCCTCTCTGAGACGGGACGCCAGGACGAGGCCCGGTCCGAGATACGAACCGCCATATCACTCACAAACGACCCGCAGCTCAAGAAGGTCTTCGAGTCCCAACTCCAGTCGCTGGGAGGATAGAGCAGCAGCCGGCGCGGGCTATCCCTCTTCCCTGTCCCGACCGCGCTTCTGCTCCCGGGCCTCGTGCACCAGCACCTCGCACGGCGCCGCGTCGCTCAGATCCTTGACCGCGGAGCCGCCGACTATTCGCGAGATCGCGGGGCGGTCGCGCCTCGTGACGAAGATCGCCGAGGCGGCTTCCTCCCGGGCCACGGCAAGCGAGCACTCCACCAGTTCACCCACGACGAGCCTCGTCCTCACGGGCACGTGCATCTCACCGGCCAGTCGTTCGATCCGGACCAGCTCCTGTCGGCCCTGTCGTTCCTGCTCGTCCCGCATCAGGGCGACAAGCTGGTCGCTCGGAGCGCCTCCCAGAGAACCGGAGTCGCGCAGCCGGGCCCGAAAGTCCGCCGAGATGGACGTGTCCAGCACGAAGACGGCGACCAGATCCGCCCCACCCTTCCGGGCGGCCGAGACGGCCTCGTCAACGCAGGAGTCCGAAACGCGCGCGGGCGTCAGAATCAGCAGAATGGGTCTCAAGCGAACCTCCCGCGCGTCAGTGGCCGCCTATCCCAAGGATCGGCCAGTAGAACCTGGCGGCGAGCGCCAGCAGAACGAGCGCCATCGCCTTCAAGAGCGAACCCGCCAGGATGGAGTCTCTCAATCTAAAGTAGCCCGCCGAGTACGCGATCGCGTTCGGCGGCGTACCCATCGGGAGTGCAAACGCGAGCCCGGCCGGCACGGCCACGGCGAAAACGACGGCGACCGGCGTCAGGCCCGTACCGTCGGCGACACCGAAGCAGATGGGAAGCAGCAGAGCCACCGCCGCGACGTTGCTGATGGCCTCGGTCAGGAGCGCCGCGACGACCGCGAACAGCATCGTCATCCAGAACGGCGACAGCCCCTCCGCGGACGAGAGCGTAGCCTGGGCTATGAAGCTGGCCCCGCCCGTCTCGTGGAGCGCGTACGCGACGGCGATCGCGCCGCCGTACATCAGTATGATGCCCCAGTTGACGTACTCCTCCACGCTGCGCCAGTCGATGAGGTCAAACGCGAAGAGGACCACGGCCGACAGCAGCGACACCGCGGCCAGCCCGACCGACTGCCCCGCCGTCACCCAAGCGACGATCGTCGCCACCGTCACGATCGCCACGCCCTTCTCCCGTCTGGAGAGCGGCCCGAGTTCCCGCGCCTTGACGGCCAACGCGTCCCTCGCCCGGTGGACGTCGGTCACGTCTATCGGGAAGAGCCTGGGAAGCATCAGACACACAGCGATCATGAGCAGAACCGACAGCGGACCCACCGCGACCATCCACTGCAGGAAGTCTATTGCGAGTCCGTAGTGCTCGTTCAGGATTCCCAGGGCCAGCGGCGCCCTGGCCCCGCCCAGGAACGTCGCGATGCCGCCGATCACTGCGCCCCAGGCCAGGGACAGGAACAGCGCGCGCCCGTACGAGCTTCGTAGAGGCGGCAGCTCGAGCGCCCTCGCGATCTCGAGCACGATCGGGAAGAGCAGGGCCGCCACCGCGTGCTCGGGCATCCAGAAGGCCAGGAATCCTCCGGAGAACACGACGCCTGCCAGGAGCGACCTGGGACTGCCTCCGAACCGCCTCAGGAAGAGGACGGCCAGCCGGGTAGACAGCCCGCTCTTCAACAGGGCGGCCGCCAGGATGAACGCCCCGAGTATGAAGAAGATGACGGGATTGCCGAAGAGCGCGAACGCGCGCGTCGGTGGTATCACGCGCAGCAAGGGCAGAAGGACAATGGCCAGTAGACTCGTGACGGCCAGGGGAAGGGCCTGAGTGACCCACAGGACGAAGCAGAGAGCGAACACAGCGATGGCGCTCTGCCCTTCCCGGGTGAGCCCTTCCGGGGTCGGGAACAGGAGAACTGCGGCGCAGACGGCGAGCGCGAGCACTATGAAGATGGCTCTCCTGCGGCCCAACCTTGCGTCCTTTCCCCGGGTGGACGTGGGTGTCCGCCGCGCGGCTCCGCGATGCGCCCTGGGCCGTCCACGAGTCTCGCTGCGAGGCTCCTCGGCCCCGGCATTCTGTCATCGCGCGACGGGGCCAGTCAAGACCGTTCGGGCGGCCAGGTCAGACGAAAGCGGGCGGAGACTCGATGGTCCCC
>CAYNQF010000027.1:21095-27310 GCA_964399265.1 uncultured bacterium
CCCAACCTTGCGTCCTTTCCCCGGGGGACCCTGCCTGGTCCCGGCGCGGCGTGCTGCGACCCGCCGGAGTCCGCCCGCCGTGCCCACGGCGCGGTGCATCGGCCCCGGCATTCTGTCATCGCGCGACGGGGCCAGTCAAGCACTTCAGGAGGCGCGACCGCCTTAGCCGGATCGGACCATTGCCGCCTCGCCGCCCCGGTCGGACTTACACGGTGACGGCAAAGATGCTATGGTAAGCTAAGATTCAGGACACCCGGCGCGTTGGCGAACCGACCCGCGCCGCATCGTGGTCGCCGCGAACCAGGAAGGGAGTCGTTCGATGCCGCCGTCAATCAGGGTGACCGTGCTGGCAACGACCTCCGTGGCTGCGCTGATGGTCATGTGCCACACGGCCTGCGCGGCCCCGCCCCCACGGCCGGCCCACCAGCGGGAGGCCGGTTGGCAGGCGCTATGGTCGAACGAGTACGCGCGGGCCGACAGCTGCTTTTCGTCCGCGCTCGCAAAGGACGGAGACGATCAGAGTTCGCGTCGCGGCAGGCTGCTCACCGCGCTCGCGGTTGGAAGGGACGACGTCGTGCTCGACGAGCTGGAGGAGTACGGCAAGCGCGTTCCGAGTAGCGAGTTCGACTTCTTCATCCCGGCGGTCGTCAGACGCTTCTCCGGAATGGACTCGCGGCGATTCCACGAGGCGATAGCCCGATACTCGGAGAGGCTTGCGGAGGCGGACGACATCGCGGTGGTCGACCGACGGGTGTTCGAGGGACTCGCGTCTAATCACGCGTACCTCTCGGGAGACGCGGGGGAAGTGGAACGGCTCGGACGGCGGCTGAACAGGCTCGACAGATGGTGCGTCATCGGTCCGTTCGACAACACGTCGGGCTCCGGGCACAGGAAGGATCTGGTCGATCCGCGTCGGGTGACCGAGATCAGGTACAGCGGCAAGTTCGGTCAGCCGGTCAAGTGGTTCTCGCCGAACAGAATCGCGCTGGACAGAAGCATCAGCCCGACGCAGTACTTCCACCAGAACGAGAACACGACGGCCTATCTGAGGACGGTCGCCGAGGTTGACGAGGACGGGGAGTACCTCGTGTCGGTGGGCTACGCCGGCGACATGTCATTCAGCATCAACGGCCACGTCGTTGGCGAGGGAAGCCGCTACTCGGGCGGAGAGGAGGTCCTCCACTGGTTCGTGCACCTCCCCGCGGGTAAGAACCTCTTCACCTTCAGGCTCTCGAACAGGGACCGTCCCAGCTTCGCGTCGTGCGCGCTGTCGAACCCCGACGGCAGCGCGCCCGTGGGCCTGCGACTGGAGCCCGCGGCCGAGATGGGCATGTCCAGACCCGAAGATCCTACCCCGCTCCCCGTCGTTCCGTCGTTCCTGGAGAGGCTGTCCGCCCGACTGGGTGAGAACCCGGACGACCCCGAGGTACGGTTCTGGGATCTGCAGAGAGCCCTGCAGTTCGCCGATCCCGACAGCACGGCGGCCCTGTGCGGGTCACTAGCGATCCGGTTCGCCGACTGCGCGATGGTCCAGCTGGCCGTGGCGGACGCGTTCGGTTCGCTGGGTGACCTCGACGGAAGCAGACACCACATGAACGCCGCCGCGGAACTGGCGCCCGATCTGGCCCCGGCAGTCCTCGACCGAGCGGAGGAACAGCTGGAGAAGCACCGGGCCGAGCCCGCGATGTCGATAGCGGAAGGGGTCCTGCACAGGGCCCCGAGGTGCCGTCAGGCCCTCGAGCTGCGGCTCAGGTGCATGTCGGAGCAGCACCTCCTCGAGGAGCTGCGGAGCGCAGCTCAGGCGGTGGTCGAGCTGCTTCCCGACGATCCCCTGGGATACTCGTTCCTCGCCGCGCACGCGTCGGAGCGTGGCCTGAGTTCCGAAGAGAAGCGATTCAGGAAGAAGATGATCGACCGCATGCCGACGACGACGGCGATCATCCTCAGATACATCGAGAGCGCCGAGGAAGAGGACTACGCGGAGATGGAGGACGAGCTCAAGCGGTTCATGAAGCTCGCGCCCGACTCGGCGATCCTGGCGGAGCAGTATGTGGCGGCCCTGCTCTCCCGGGGCAGCGAGGACAGAGCCTACGACGCCTTGCTGGAGGCGCTGCGCACCTTCCCGCAGAGCATCGCGCTGCTGTACTGCCGTGCGCTGTTCGCCGAAGCCGGGTATGACTTCGACGTCTCGACGGTCTCGATGTACTTCACGAATGAGAAGAGGACGCTGACCGACGAGGAGATGCGACTGATGTGGCCGGGGGAGAGCGCGCCCACGAGAGTCATTTCCCTCCTCGACGGTGACGCGGTCCAGCGTTGGTTCAAGGCTCACTGCGGCGGCGCGGCGGCGGGGATACTCGAGGACGCACTAGCGATTGACCCGGGCAACTTCGAGCTGCGCGAAAAGGTCCGCGCCCTACGAGGTCTTCCGTCCCTGAGGACGATCCTGCCGGACCCGGACCAGGACGCGATCCTCTCCATGCGTGTGTCCCCCGAGCGCTTTGCCGGTGAGGACGCCGTCGTCCTCACCGAGAGGAAGCGTCGCCTCGCGTACAACGCGCACGCGAGCGTCGCCGATTACTGCCTGGCGGTCCAGGTGTTGAACGAAGAGGGCGTCCGGCGCTGGGAGGACTATGCCGTCGGAGCCAATCCCTACGCGAGCGACATCGTCTACGTCTCAGCGAAGACGGTGAAGGAGGACGGCACCGAGTCCCAGGCAGCTACCGCGTTCGGCCGCGTCCTCTTCAAGAACGTCGAACCGGGAGACATGCTCTATCTCCACTATCAGTCGACTCCGCACGTGTCGGGGGCGCTGTCGGGCAACTTCTGGGACGCGCACCTCTTCTCCTTCCGCGACCCGTGTCTGGAGTCCGTCTACACGCTCACGACCCCGAAGGAGATGAATGTCCTCACCGCTCTGCACAACGCATCGGGCACGGCGGACTCGGTGTTCCAGATGACCGAGTCGCTTGATGGCGGCTACATCCGGCGCGTGTGGAGGTCGGTACTACCCACTCAGATCGCGCGGGAGCCGGGCGCCGCCGCCGTGACGTCCTACCTTCCGTGGCTCGACGTATCGACGATCGGCGACTGGCGCACACTGGCGACCTGGTACTCCGATCTCGCCGACGGCCAGGCCGAGGTGACGCGCTCAGTGAGAAGCAAGGCCGCCGAACTCGTCGCCGACGCGGACACCGAGGAGGAGAAGCTGCGCAGGATACTCTCCTTCGTGTCGGACGAGATAGCCTACCAGTCGATCCCGTTCTTCCAGAGCGCACATATCCCGCGCGAAGCCGACGAGGTCCTTCGCCACAAGTTCGGCGACTGCAAGGACAAGTGCACTCTCATGGCGGCGCTCCTGACGGCGGCCGGCATCGAGAACTGCCATCTGGCTCTCGTCGCAGTGGGATCCGATGAACGCTCCACCTTCCTCCCCTCTCCCCGGTTCGACCACGTCGTGATCGTGAGACTCTCGGCGGACGGCACGTGCGACTGGTACGACCCGACGGTCAGGTTCCCCGACCCGGGACAGGTACCGGGCGCCATCGCGGGAGCGCGGGCCCTCGTTGTCAGGGAGGCAGAGAACGGGCTCAGGACCATACCCGAGCGAGACCCCTGCGAGCACATGTACTCCACGGAGACCACGGCGACCGTGGCGGCGGAGGGAACGCTGGAGGTCCACAGACGATCGACGTTCGCGAGCATCGACGAGACGAGTTCGCTTCGTACGCACCTCGAATCGGTCTCCCGGCGCACGAGCGAGGACGAGCTTCTCCAGTCGATAGCCGTGTCGCACCCGGGGGCCGAGCTGTTGTTCCTGGAGATAGCCGGGGCCCGGGAAGACGAGGAACCTCTCGTCTTCGATTACTCGTTCCGGGCGCCCAACGCCTTCGTCCGAACCGGAGACATCCTCTCCGGCACCGTGCCCGAGGACACACACCTGACAGACGCCCTCGGGGCCGTGGTGGCCAAGAGAGAGAGGACGAGCCCGGTCGACCTCAGGTCCCTCGGCCTGTGCGAGCGGTCGAGGGTCGTCATCGAGTTGCCGGAGGGCGTCGACGTCGTGGCGATGCCGGAGCCCAACGACCTGGAGTTCGCGGGCTGCAGATACTCGACGGACTACAAGAGAGAGGGAAATTCGCTCGTGATCGAGAGGGAGGCCGTCATCGCGGGCACGTTCGTGTCCGTGGAAGACTACCCGCGGTTCAAGTCATTTCTCGATGACGTGCTCCAGGACATGCGTGTTCCGCTGCTGCTGAAGTGAAGGTCCTAGCGGCACGGACCAATCCGATGCACGGCAAGAACACTGAAGCGGGCGGGAACCCGATGGTCCCCGCCCGCCGTCGATAGAGTCTCTGTCGAGCCCGCCTACTTGAGAAGCACCATCTTCGCCGAAGAGCGCTCCGTACCCGTCGAAACGCGAGCGAAGTAGACACCGGCGGCGACGGCGTTGCCCTTGTCGTCGGTGCCGTTCCACTCGACCTCGTGTCCGCCGCCCTCGGCCAGTTCGCCGTCAACAAGAGTGCGAACGAGCCTGCCGGACACGTCGTAGACCCTGAGGTCGACGCGTCCGGTCGACGGGACCTCATAGCGAATGCTCGTCCTCGGGTTGAAGGGGTTCGGGAAGTTGTGGACGGCCAGCCTGGACACGACGGACTCCTCGTCCACGCCCGACAGCGTCGCGTCGCCGAATATGGCCACGTTGTCGATGTAGGCCCCGTCCCTCGTTATGTAGTTGTCGGAGTCCAGGATGAACCGGACCTTCAGCGCGGAGCTGCCGGCGAAGCTCGAGAGATCGATGAACTCGTTCGTCCAGTCGCTCGAGGTACCGTCGTACGCACCCACCTGCGACCAGGAGCCGCCGCCGTTGCCGCTTGCCTCCACGTAGAGGTAGTCGTATCCGGACTCAGTGTCACACCAGAGGTCGAACGAGAGCGTGGCCTCGGAGTGACCTGTGAGGTCGATCGAGTTCACCAGCGTAGTGGTGGTCGTCGCGTAGTTGGGGTAGTTCCCGCCGGGGCTATCCGTCAGCGAGTGGGTCGGGCTCGTGGACTTCGACGTCGTCAGAGACCAGGATCCCGTCCAGTTCGAGCTTCCTCCCTCGAAGTCGTCAAAGAACATCGGGCTCTGGAGCACGAAGTCCTCAGTCGAGATAGTCTGGTCTGAGACCAGCACGTCCTCACGCTCGACCTCGGTGTAGCCGCTGAGGCTCGCCTTGAGATCGTGGGAGCCGACCGGGATATAGAGTATCTCGTAGTACCCGGTGGACGGATCGGCGGTGGCCGAGTAGCCTGTCATGTCGGTGAGTTCGATCGTCGCGGCGATCGGACTGCCCTGGTCGTCGGTCACGTGACCGGCGACCGTGCCTCTCGGCGGAGGCTCCAGCTCGAAGTTCACGACGACGAACGTGTCCAGGCTCGCGCTCACGTTGTAGACCGTCTGGCTCGGATATCCCTCCGCCGCGCACTCGACCGTGTACGTCCCCGACTCGACCATCCTGTGATAGTCGCCCACGTCCGGATCGGTGTAGACGTCCTTACCTATTTCCGGAATGCTGATAGTCGCGTAGAGCGGCTCTCCGGTCTCCGCGTCGGTCACGAGCCCCCTGATGCCGCGCCCGGACATTCGCGCCTGGTACAGCATCGCGCCCCTGTTCGCCGCCGCTATGGCGTCGATCTGCGAGGCCGGCGGCTCGAACGAGGTGGAAACCTCTATCGTGGTATCGATCTCACCCCTCGTATCGTAACACCAGTCCTGGCACGAGCCGATGGCGATGTACCAGTCGGCGCCGTTCGTGACCGGGAGGCCGGAGTACGAGGAATAGCCGTTCGAGATCGTTATGATCATCGGCTCGTCGGGCGTCGGCGAGTAGCTGTAGTCCCACAGGTAGTTCACGTAGACCGCGCCGGAGTGGAACGTCAGCGACGTGACCGGGTTCATGCCGATGTTGAAGCTGCGCAGGGCCTGCGTCTCAGGCTCGCTGAAGCAGCTCGATTGGTTGCTGTGGTCCGGGCAAAGGTAGTTCCTGTTCAGGTCCTCGCCGTTCCCGTTGTACCTGGACCCGTTCTCCACGCCGTCGGGGTTGAACATCGGCAGGATCCAGATCTCGCGCTCATTCACGAGCCACGTTACCTGAGGGTCGGTCCCGTAGTTCTCGAGCAGGTACTCGATCATGTAGTAGCAGACCTCGACACCTATCGTCTCGTTGCCGTGGT